>NZ_JADBTR010000115.1:0-27783 GCF_020246065.1 Microcystis sp. M144S2 | reverse complement strand
CTCCAGCTACATCAAATGTTCCAAAAAAATATAGAAGAGCTAATGCAAATTAGCCGCTATCGGTTGAAGGATTACATCAAAGGACAAAGAGCAATATCGCTTGCCCTATCTACCTTCTAGCTCGCTTGTCCCCCTCTCAGGGTATCTCTGCTTGATTTAGTAGAGCTTTTTTTCCTTTTAAACGGAAGTTTCCCGATTGTAAAAGCATCCGTCTTTTTGAATTGTTCATCTGATAAGTTTTGATAATCTATACTTTTGCTAATAAACATAGCAAAAGCATAGATGATTTCCTGACATAAGATCACATTTTATTCTTTTTTTGACTTCTATCTAAAAATTGATAAAAAAGCAAAATCCTTCATTGCACCATAAAAAAATTATGCAAGAGGTCTATTCTTTGACAATAGAGTTGAATTCCTTGCAGCTTGGCTAGGGAGAATTTTGGTTTAATGGGAAGGAGCAGTAAAGACATAAAACTCATCCGCAGCAAGCGATAAACAAGGATAGTTAAAGTCGTATGTTTTTCGAGACTGAGAAGATAACTATAGATATTATGAGTTAGTCTTAGATAACCATAGCGACGGGTGATAGAAGATGGTTCATGAATGATTTTAATCTGATTGGTAACAACGACTAAATAGCCTTGATTTGCGTATCTTCGGGAAAAATCAAAGTCTTCGTAGTAGAGAAAGTAATCGGGATCAAAATGGGGACAAGTGGAAAAATTCGAGAAATTAATTAATAAACTGCATCCCGTCACCCAGTCAGGAATAAGATAGGGTTTATCTCCATAGTCTAAGGATTCCTCCACCACGTTAATTGTGCCGATTTTGGCATTAAATTTTCCCCAACCAAACCAGATTTTACCATCCGGTTCGTAAATTTCTGTACCAGCGATGGCAACTTCCCGATATTGCTGAAAAAATTTGCTTGCTTTCTCCAGAGAGTCCGGTAATAAGTAAGCGTCAGGATTAACTAACCAAACGATAGCTTCTCTGTCTTGTTGATAAATCCAATCAAGTCCCACATTACATCCTTTCCCAAATCCTAAATTTTCCCCCGCTTCAATAATCTTGACTCTTTTCGCTGCTAAAGATTGGATATTTTTATCTTCAGTGGAATTGTTAACAATGATGAGAGTAGCAGATAAGTCATCGTCGAGGGAAGCGATTAAACGCTTAATTAATTCCGCGCAATTGTAGTTAACGGTCAATAGATAAATCATTACAGATAAAAGGTAGAGAATTACTTTTTCTGAAGACGACAGAGATTAAAATTTTCAATTTTACTGGGAAAGGGTTGACAACTTTGGAAGTCAATAACGAGATTTTCCTTCGCTAAATCACCCACTATATCAGGCGATTTTTTATTAAAGTCCGTCTGGAGAATGTAGAGAGATTCTGGGGGAGTATTAGCAATAAATGTCTCGGCATTTTTTCGCATTAAAGTTCCTTCACTGACTCCCATATTTCCTCGCAATCGCACAAAACGAGTCGAGGCAGGAAAATGGGGAACTAGATAACCTGTTCCTTCATCTCCCCACACAACAATCGTGGAATTTTCGTAGGGTTTTAATGCTTGACTATCGATACCAAAATAATTATCTGACCATCCCATTCTCCACCAGTCTAAGGGTTTGACTGTAGCAGCAATTAAGGTAAAAATAGCGATAGAGATTATAAAAACTGTCCTTTTATGAGGATAAAGATAGGCAATAATCAGGATAATTAAAACCGGTGTGATTAACTCTAGAACCATCAGATAGCGATAAATAGAAAACCCCTTTAACCAGATCAGATAGGCACTACAATAAAAAGGTAGTAAAAATCTGAGAATAGGTAAATGGACTAAATTATTTTGTTGCTCTAGAGAACGGCGAGAGGTGTAGCGATAAATAATTACTCCCAGAAGAATAACAATTAAAAGATAGGCAATAGCAAAACGAGTCTCTTTAAATTTTACCTCAGCCACTAGGGTTTGTTCCTGCACAAAATAAAAGGGATAAAATAAAAATTGCCAAACATCTTTCGGTAAAAAGCGTGCATCTTGCAGGTTAAAATCTGTTTCGATGTAGGGAGATTGAAAAATTTTGTTGAAGAAGGGAAAAAGGGGATTAGCAAAATTAGTCCACATCAGGATTATCCAATAACCCGTCGTCAGGGAAAATCCCACAGCCATAGAGAGAATTAAGGACAGAAGATTACGCAGCTTTTCCCTGATGGTATTGGTTAAAAAACTAATCGCCACGATTAAACTGATACTATACAGTGCCGTGGTCAATTTTAGTCCTGTTGCTAGTCCTAAAAGCAATCCTGCGAAAATTATAGTTTTAACCTTAACCGGTTGATTACGACCAAGACAAGCGATAATTAAAAATAATCCTGCCAAAACAAAAACACTGCTGGTACTATCACCAATACTGGTTCCCAACTCTGATAGAAAAGCTGCCCCAAATATACTGGTAATTGCTGCCGCTATGCTTAAAGTTATCTTGTATCTTTCGCCAACTTTATCGAAGGAGTGATAAGTGATTAAATGAACTAACCACTGATTTAATCCATGGAAACCTCCCAAGAAAAAACCGACCACCACCGGAGGTAGTTTTAGGTAATAGATAGCAACGAAAAAAGGAACATCCATCAAAGGATTAAAGAAAGTTTGTATCTGTGCTGGGAGGACATCATACTTAAAACGTCCCGTTAATAACATATAGGGATTATAAAAATGATAATTGCGTAAATCCCAGCTAACATCTTGACCTAAGATAACTGATAAAATCCCTAGTCCGATAAAATAAACTACTGCCCAGAAGAGGGGATGAGTCAGGGTGAACCGTTTTAATAATGCCATAATTTAATCAATAATTTTGGTGAATTCGACGAGAAAACTAACCCGTTTTTGTGCCATTAGACTAATTAGTAGCTCTGGGACGAGTCGGACTTTTAGCTGATAGCTTTTTACTTGATATACCATGTTTGGCTAACAAATACAAACGGAAACTTTTAACTCCCAAAAACGTCTTTGGGCAAGTTGACCAAATTTTGATATACTAAGGTGATAGAATTGCCCACCATACTGACTCGATCGCCCATGAAGTCCGAAAAAGGGTTAATCTCGGTCAAGCAAGCTTATCTAAAAATTCTATCGGTGATCCTAGTTCTGGCGATAATTGGTTTATCGGTAGTCGGAAACTATGGTATCACTTGGGACGAACCGATCGAAGTGGATATGGTCAATCATAATCTCGAATATATCCGAGAAAACAAGCCCATATCAGAAATGTCCCGTCATTACGGCTTTTATTTTAACTACATATCCCAACTTATCTACGAAACCAAAGAAAATTTTTTCCCTGCTACTGCCAATCTTCCTCCCAATCCCACCGATAAGGAGGAATGGCTATCGAGGATCTGGCAAATAACCCGGGTTAAGCACGTCGTCACCTTTCTTTTTTCCCTGATTGCCTATCTATCGGTGGTGGGAATCGTCGCTATCTTAGCAGGAATCGAATCTGCTTGGTTAGGGGCGCTAATTTTAGCCCTATTTCCCGCTTTTTGGGGTCATAGCTTCTTTAATCCCAAAGATATTCCCTTTGCAGCCATGTTCACCCTCGGAACCTTCACGGGTTCCCTATTGCTGGATAAATATTTTCAGTCCGAAAATCAGGCTATTAAACTAGGATTTAACCGTTTAACTGTTTATTCTTGTCTCTACGGGATTATCGCTGGTTTAATCACCGGAATTCGCATCGGTGGCTTTTTTATCCTCTTTTATCTCATCTTCGCCCATCTGGTGGCCCGATGGGATCTCAAAACCCTCCCCAAAACTCTCTGGCGTTTTCTGCCCCTATACGCAGTTATTGTACTTTTTTGGGCAATAACCACCTATATTGTTCACCCTGCCGCTTGGAGAAACCCGATTACTTGGTTTATCGAAGCGATAACCCTCATGTCCAAGTTTAACATCTGGGATAATACGGTTCTCTTTGACGGTCAAAATATCCCCGGTCGTTCCTTGCCTTGGTACTATCTACCCCGGCTATTTTCCCTCACCACCCCCGTCCTCCTGCAAATCGCCGTCTTGGTGGGTGTAATGGTGATTTTGACAAAAATGACCAAATTAACGCCAACCCAGCGTGCTTGCGCCCTAATCACCGTACTCCAAGCGTTTTTACTGCCTACCGTTGCTATCCTGCGTCAATCTACTCTCTACGACGGCATCCGTCACTTTTTATTTGTCATTCCCGCCCTAGCAGCGATCGCAAGTACGGCTATTATTTGGACATACCATAAACTCAAGCGAAAGTCAATAAAAATCTTTCTAACGACCCTGCTAATCCTCAACTTTAGCGTCATCGTCTATGACATGATTAGCCTGCATCCCTACGAATACACCTACTATAATCGCGCCTACGGAGGCTTAAAAGCAGCCCAAGGTCAACAGGAAACCGATTACTGGGGATTAAGTCTCAAAGAGGGGATGGAATGGCTTAATCAAAATGCCGCCGCTAACTCTACCATCGTCGTTGCCGGTCCGATGTTTGCGGCAGAAATGGTAGAAGATCACCAACGAAACTTTACGATGATCTATCGAGATGACTTTGCTTGGGGAAAGGCCCCCGACCCCGATTATTACATGGGTTTATCCCGATACGATTATTTCCAAGCTTTCCCCCATTGTCCCACTGTTCACGCCGTCCAACGCCAAGAAACCCCCCTAACTATCATTAAACATTGTCGTCAGCCATGATCGAAATGACCGCTATTCCGCCGATTTCCCTGCAAAACTACCGTATCGCCGCGATTATTCCCTGTCACAACGAAGAACTAACGATCGCTAAAGTTGTCTCCCAATTCCAAACTTTTCTGCCAGAAGCGGCAATTTATGTTTATAACAACCGCTCTACCGATGATACCGTGACGGAGGCACTCAAAGCTGGGGCGATCGTGCGTCAGGAAATCCAACCGGGAAAAGGCAATGTTGTCCGGCGGATGTTTGCCGATATCGAAGCGGATATCTATATTCTTATTGATGGCGATGATACCTACGAAATTGCGGCAGTACGTCGCTTAATTGAACGAATGCTGCGGGAACAATTGGATATGGTGGTCGGTGCGCGTCGGGAAGCGGCAAAATCCTCCCAGGCTTATCGTCCGGGTCATCGCGCTGGTAATCTATTTTTAACAGGATTCGTTAAATTTCTGTTTGGAGCGCGTTTAATCGATATGCTCTCTGGTTATCGTGTCTTTTCCCGTCGTTTCGTCAAATCTTTTCCCGCTTTATCCAATGGTTTCGAGATTGAAACCGAGTTAACTATCCACACTTTAGAATTAAAAATTCCCTTCGCTGAAGAACCAACCCTCTACGGGGAACGTCCCGAGGGTTCCCAAAGTAAGTTAAAAACCTTTCAAGATGGCTGGCGGGTATTGGGAACCGCTATTCTACTTTTTAAAGAAATTCGTCCTTTTCTCTTTTTTAGCCTTGTCTCGCTGATTTTGGCGGTTATTTCCCTCCTCTTAGCGATTCCCGTCCTGTTTGAATACCTCGAAACCGGCTTAGTGCCACGTTTTCCCACCGCTATTTTATCGGCCTCGATCATGCTTTTAGCCTTTTTAGGTTTGACCTGTGGCATGATCCTCGATTCCGTCTCCCGGGGACGAAAAGAGATGAAACGAATGGCTTATCTAGCTAACAGTTGGCTGAAAGCTTAGGGAAAAAAGCTCCCTAAACATACAAGTTTAGGTCACATCTCCAGTTAAACCGTCTCTAACCGTTGCAGCACGGAGGAGGGTTTTTTGTCAATAAATTCCGCCGGCGGAATTTGATATTTAATCAGATTGGCTAATTCCTGTAGTTGGCTGATGGCTTCCGCACCTTCGAGTTTCATTAACTCTCGATCATCGCGCATTTCTGTCCAGGTGATGCCGTAATCGGACACGAGAAACCGAATTAGATGGGTTTCACCCAATCCCACCATAAAAGATGCGCTATTCATTTGACCGCCACAGGTGTAGCAAGATGCTAGATAACCTTGATTTTCTAGTGCGATCGCTAAAGCCTGCAAATCCATGACTAAGTCTTTGACCAGTTGGCGATGCTGTTCTGCAAGTCGTTTAAACACAATTTTCCTCCTGATAACACTCCTCAAGTATAAAACCTTAACACTTTTTTAAGATTCTTTTTTGAGAAAATAAGGTAAGCGAACTAAGTTTTCTTACGGATAGTAAGTAACAAAATGTAAAGAACCTGAAACCTAGGGTAGCGTGAATTCCTGAGATAGCCAAGTATATATAGCGGTTCTCGCATCTGTGCGGCACACTTAAACCTTTGCTGATTAAGCTGTTCAGGATTGGGAATGTACCTCTTGTGAATCAGAAACGCTATATAACCACAAAGCCACCAGTTTATCCATCTTTCCACCCCCTCGATCCCAACTATTCCCATCATGCCTATTTTTAAAGTTTATGATCCAGTTTCGACAAAAAAGTTCGTAAATCTAGGTAGGTGGGGTGTAGGGTGATGGGGTGATGGGGTGTGGGGTGTGGGGTGTGGGGTGTGGGGTGTGGGGAGAATAAATAAAAATAATCTCCTGTCTCCTGTCTCCTGTCTCCTGATTACTGATTACTGATCACTGATCACTGATTGCTGATAAGATTGTTACGAAAATATAAACACGAAATTCTATAGTTAGCCATGACCCAAAACGGAAGCTCGAAGTCGATCGTTGTCTCTCCCTCGATCCTATCGGCGGATTTTAGTAAATTAGGAGCCGATATCGAGGCTGTGGATAAGGCAGGAGCCGATTGGATTCACGTTGATGTGATGGATGGTCGTTTTGTCCCGAATATCACCATTGGACCCCTGATTGTCTCCGCTATTCGTCCCTATACGAAAAAACCTTTAGATGTGCATTTAATGATCGTCGAACCGGAAAAATATGTGGCTGACTTTGCGAAAGCGGGTGCTGACATTATTTCTGTTCACGCTGAACATAATGCTTCTCCCCACCTCCATCGTACTCTTTGCCAAATCCGCGAACTCGGTAAACAAGCGGGTGTGGTATTAAATCCCTCCACTCCCTTAGATTTAATCGAATATGTGCTGCATTTGTGCGATTTAGTCTTAATTATGAGCGTTAACCCCGGTTTTGGTGGCCAGAGTTTTATCCCGGAAGTTGTCCCCAAAATCCGTCAATTACGCCAAATGTGCGATGAAAAAGGCTTGGATCCTTGGATTGAAGTGGATGGCGGCTTAAAACCGGCTAATACTTGGCAAGTTCTCGAAGCGGGTGCTAATGCGATCGTAGCAGGTTCGGCGGTATTTAATGCCCCAGATTACGCGGCGGCGATCGAAGGTATCCGTCACAGCAAACGTCCCCAACCTCAATTAGCCACGGTTTAATTGCCGCGGGGGTGGGTTAGCTGTTGATTAATTATCTTGGCATTCGCACTAACCCACTCTGCTGATTTGTTCTAAAACCTGCTGCCATAAACCCGAATTAGAGACGGCTAAAACTTCGCTAGAATCAGCTTGTAGGGGATTACCAGACCAATCGCTAATTATTCCGCCCGCACCTTCAATAATCGGGATTAAAGCACAAAAATCGTAGTATTTCAGGTCTGATTCTAGGATTACCATCGGCATGGCAGTGCAGCCAGTGGCTAACATCATATAGTTATAACAATCACCCCCAAAAGCGGTACGTTTACAGACGCTTTGCAGCTGACGAGCGATCGCCTGTTGTCGTTCTGTGATAAACATTAAGGGGGTGGTGGAGGCTAAACAGGCATTTTTTAAGACAAGTTCCCGATCTTGACGGTAGGGATTAACAATCATCCGGTTATTATAAAGACTCCCTTTTCCCTTCACTCCTAACCAGCGATCGCCTAAAATCGGTTGATCGACAATTCCTAAAATCGGTTGATTTTCTGCCACTAGGGCGATTAAAGTCCCAAAAATCGGTAATCCCTTGACAAAAGAGGATGTGCCATCGATCGGATCCAACACCCAATAACGACCACTTTGGGAAGGAATATTGGCTCCTTCTTCCCTAATAACCCCATCTTCGGGTAATTCTCGCTGAATAATCGCCACCATCGCCTCCTCAGCTTCTTGATCGGCGATTGTTACTATTGAGGAAACTTGATCGAGTTTGGTCTCGGTTTCTAGATGGGGCTGCCGAAAATAGCGCCGGATAATCTCTCCAGAAGCGTCCGCTAATTGATGAGCTAGTTGGATAGTGCGATCGATATTCATCAATAAAAGTTATCCATACAGGAAAACAATAATGTTTATTTATGGGAAAGGGGAAGTGGGGAGAGGTGGAGGATTTAGCGGAAATTTCCCTATCACCCTAAATCCCTATTGCCTCTTGGATAGTGCGATCAATATTCATCAATAAAAGTTATCCATACAGGAAAACAATAATGTTTATTTATGGGAAAGGGGAATTCGGGAAGTGGGGAAGTGGGGGAAATTTGCCTATCACCCTAAATCCCTATTGCCTCTTGGATAGTGCGATCGATATTCATCAATAAAAGTTATCCATACAGGAAAACGATAATGTTTATTTATGGTAAAGGGGAAGTAGGGAGAGGTGGAGGATTTAGCGGAAATTTCCCTATCACCCTAAATCCCTATTGCCTCTTGGATAGTGCGATCAATATTCATCAATAAAAGTTATCCATAGTGGAAAACGATAATGTTTATTTATGGGAAAGGGGAATTCGGGAAGTGGGGAAGTGGGGGAAATTTGCCTATCACCCTAAATCCCTATTGCCGCGTCGAAGCTAGAACTATCAGTGGGTAACAGTTTGATTTTGACTCCATAATTAAATTAGTCAACGATCGACTCAATCTCAAGACGAGAAAAAATTAATCTATTAGGAGTTTAGCTGATGACGGCTTTTACGGAAAATGACCTAAAAAGGTTAGAAAATCTGATTATCAATGGACAAAAAGCGATCGAAACTCGTTTAACCTCTCTGGAGAGTGGACAAAAAGCGATCGAAACTCGTTTAACCTCTTTGGAGAATGGACAAAAAGCGCTCGAAACTCGTTTAACCTCTTTGGAGAGTGGACAAAAAGCGATCGAGAATAGCGTCGGAGAGATCAAAAGAGAAATTCAAGTCCTAGAGATAGGACAGACGGAAATTAAGGGAGAAATCAGGACTTTAGACGCAAAAATCACCGGTTTAAATGAAAGAGTGCAACTCATCGAGGCATCCGTGGGAAAAATTCCCGATTTAGCTGAAAAAATTGGGGAAGTAAAAAACTGGAAACAGATCGGTATATCGATTGTGACTGCTTTTGTGGGTGGGGTAATTGGTTGGTTAATTCGGGGAAAATAAAACTAGGCAATGTAACATAGTATTAAGCATTTGTATATTTTTATTAATTTTTATGGAACAGACAGCTTTAAATCTGATCGCAATTACCGTTTTTTCGATCACTCTTTCCGTATTTGTCACCCCTTTGCTGTCTATTTCGCCTTTTGTCCCCGCTTTGGCTACTTTTAGCCTCTTGGGATTAGTTACCGTTGATACTCTCACCTTTAATAACCGGGGCGTGACTTTACTACTGGATGCTCTTTCTCCTAGTAAACACCGTCAAAGAGTTATTTACCACGAAGCCGGACATTTTCTCACCGCTTATATTTTAGGCATTCCGATCGCCAGTTATAGTTTGACCGCTTGGGAAGCCTTTCGTCAAGGCCAGGAGGGAGTCGGCGGTGTTCAATTTGAACTGGCAGATTTAGAGCAAAAAGTCAAGAACTTTACCGATTTTCCTGCTTTTTTAGAGAGAATTTCTACGGTGTGGATGGCGGGAATTGCTGCCGAAACCTTAGTTTATGGTAAAGCGGAGGGGGGAGAAAGCGATCGATTTTATCTGCAATCGGCCTTAAAATTAGCGGGGGTTTCCGAGAATAATTATGCCCAAAAAGAGCGCTGGAGTTTATTACAGGCAAAAACTCTTTTAGAAAAACAACAGACTGCCTATCAAGCTTTGGTGATAGCTATGGAAAAAAGGGCCAGTGTGGAAGAATGCTGTCGGGTGATTAGTGAAAGTTTAGTATAACGGGAAAAGTAATCAGGGATAGATTTGATAATTTCCCCGTTAAATTTTTATGAATAATCAGAGCATTCAATCGGATCAGCGATTAGCTTTAATTGTGCGCGGAGCAGTACAAGGAGTCGGTTTTCGTCCTTTTGTTTATCGATTAGCAACGGAATTAAACCTAACGGGTTGGGTGAATAATACAGCAGCGGGAGTTTTTATTGAAGTCGAGGGCGATCGAGACAAACTAGAAACTTTTTTGACTCGATTATCTTTAGAAAAACCCCCTCGATCGCTAATTGAAAATATTGAGACTCAATGGTTAAATCCTATCGGTTATCAAAACTTTAGCATACGCCGGAGCAGCGGCGGTGAAAAGAATACAATTGTTCTGCCAGATTTAGCCACTTGTCCCGATTGTTTAGCCGATATTTTTGACCCTAATAATCGTCGTTATCGCTATCCTTTTACTAACTGCACTAACTGCGGTCCTCGCTACAGTATCATCGAGAGTTTACCCTATGATCGCAGTGCCACAACTATGAGGGGTTTTAATCAGTGTCCCGAATGTCAAAGGGAATACGAAAACCCTCTGGATCGCCGTTTTCATGCCCAACCGAATGCCTGTCCTAGTTGCGGACCCCAAATTAGTCTTTTAGATAGTCAAGGCTCTGTATTAGCGGAAAAAGATCAAGCTTTAATTGCCACTGCTAGAGCAATTCAACAGGGAAAAATTATAGCGATCAAAGGATTAGGAGGATTTCACCTAGTTGTCGATGCAAGAAATACGGAAGCAGTGCAAAAATTGCGACAACGTAAACAGCGACTGGATAAGCCTTTTGCCGTGATGTATCCTAATCTTGAGTTAGTGAAAAAGCATGGTTATGTCTCTTCTTTAGAATCGCAATTATTGCAGTCTCCTGCTGCAGCAATCGTCCTGATTAAACAGCGAAAAAATTATCTTTCTGCTGCCGTTTCTCCGGGTAATCCCTACCTAGGAGTCATGTTACCCTATACTCCCCTACATCATCTTTTATTAGCAGAATTAGGCTTTCCTATTGTAGCAACCAGTGGTAATCTAGCCGATGAACCTATCTGTATTGACGAAAAAGAAGCTTTAGAAAAATTAGGAAAAATCGCCGATTTATTTCTAGTTCATAATCGTCCAATAGTTCGACCAGTGGATGACTCTATTATCAGGGAAATGGCGGGAAAAGCGATGATTTTGCGGCGAGCGCGGGGATATGCTCCCTTTCCTGTTAAAGTTAATGAGGGAGATTTTCCCCCGATTCTGGCCGTGGGAAGTTATTTTAAAAATACCGTGGCTATCTATCAAAAAAATCAAGTTTTTATCAGTCAACACATAGGCGATTTAGATACGGTTAATGCTGTTAATCATTTTGAAAATATCCTCGATAGTTTAAAAAAATTATACGAGTTTGCACCCGAAGTTATTGCCTGTGATGCTCATCCTGAATATCTAGCAACCAAGTACGCTTATAGCTTAAATTTGCCCGTTATTCCCATTCAACACCATTACGCTCACGTTTTATCCTGCATGGCAGAACATCAGCTACAACCTCCGGTTTTAGGGGTTGCTTGGGATGGAACAGGATACGGTTTAGACGGCACAATTTGGGGGGGAGAATTTATCCATATCACTGCCGATTCTTGGCAGCGAGTCGCCCATTTTAAACCCTGGCCATTACCCGGAGGAAACAAAGCAGTTAAGGAACCCAGACGAGTGGCTTTAGGATTACTAGAAGTTATGGAAAATACTGATAGGATAAAATCAGCTTTTAGTGAACAGGAATGGTCTATTTTTAGGCAAATGTTAACCAGAAAAATTAATTGTCCGTTAACTTCTAGTGTCGGGCGTTTGTTTGATGGTGTGGCTGCGATTCTAGGTTTATGTTATCAATTAAGTTTTGAGGGACAGGCAGCAATGCAGTTAGAATTTGCCCTTGAGGACATTAAAACCGAGGAATATTATAATTTTTCTTTATCAGATGACTCACCCATAGTTATTGATTGGAATCAGATAATTTTAGGAGTTGTTGAGGATTTAGAAAAACAAGTACAAATCGGCATAATTGCCGCTAAATTTCATAATAGTTTAAGTGAGATTATTGTAGAAATTGCTCACCAAATAGGTAGAGAAAAAATTCTCCTGACGGGAGGCTGTTTTCAAAATCGTTATCTAACGGAAAGAACAATTAATCGCCTACAAGCTTCGGGATTTCAACCCTACTGGCAGCAAACCGTTCCCACTAATGATGGTGGTATTAGCCTTGGTCAAATTATCGGGGCTTTTTCTAGACTCAAACAGTTCTAGATAGGACAAAATTAACTTCTTGGTTAGGACAGGCAAGAGGTAGTTATAAACCACAGAGACACAAAGAACACAGAGAGCCGATTTTTTTCTAGACTGTTGAGATGGTCGAAAATTGAGATTTTAGTTTAAACGATGCCACTCAACGATTTTATTGCCTACTTTCAAAATAATTGCTTGACCTAAACCCAGTTCTTGTGTCACATTAACTAGATGGGCGAAATTTTGATGAGTGATTGCTAGTCCCTGCAAACAGGCTAGAAAATCGAGACAGAGAACCGTAGAAAATTCCCAAGTTTGTCGGTAAACACGGCAATTATCCGGTAAAAAAGCCACAAGAGTGCGAAAATGACTCAAAGCGGCTTTCTCAAAATTGGCGCTAGTGCAGTCAAAAGACGAGTGCTGATAGCTCATAAAAACTTTGCTTGATAGGGAAAGAGCAGGGTTTCCCTCAGACTAGCACCTCGCTTCTGGGGATCACCTTCCCTTTAGAATTTCTCAATAGACTGGCAAATCCCCCCAGAGGAGTATCGTTACCCGCGAGCCAATTGCTAGAAGCTAGGTTTCTTCCCAGAGATAGTGTACTGTAGATATTGATGTCCTTCCGGCTGGCAAGATAACCTATAAATTTCCCCACTCGTCCCCAGCGATAAAAGGCTGTATTTAGTCAAAAATCAAGTGTTGACTTTGATGCCAAACTTGCCTAGTAAAAAATGATCACAGCCTCAAGTTGCCGCTTAACTAATTGACTACTTAACTGATAACTGGTAACTAAGATTATGAATAATGCAATTGTCAAACCGAGAGATGTACAAGTAGCACCTATTGCCGTCGATACTTTTGTCTTTCGTTCCCGCACTTGGGACAGGTTAAAATTCGAGATCGAATACGGATTACAAAAGGGAACCACCGCCAATAGTTATCTGATTAAAGGTGAAAAGGTCGCTCTTTTTGATCCACCGGGGGAATCATTCTCGGCTATATTTTTAGAGGCTTTAACTAAAAGAATCGATCCGAAAACGATTGATTATATTATTCTCGGTCACGTTAACCCCAATCGTGCCGTCACCCTCAAGGCACTTTTAGAAATCGCGCCTCAAGTCACTTTTGTTTGTTCCAATCCGGGGGCAATTTCCCTGAAAAAAATTCTCGAAACCGAAGCATTAAATCTGTTGGTTGTCAAGGGGGAAGAAATATTAAATTTAGGGGCAAACCATCAATTAGAATTTATCCCCACTCCTAACCCCAGATTTCCCGATCAACTCTGTACCTACGACAGTAAAACCGATATTCTCTACACCGATAAATTGTTCGGAGCGCACGTTTGTGGCGACCAAATTTTTGATGAGGGTTGGAGCGTTTATAACGAAGATCGGCGTTATTATTTTGATTGTCTCATGGCTCCCTATGCCAGCCAAATTAGCAACGCTTTGGAGAAATTAGCCGCTAAATCGCCCTTATTTTATGCCGTTGGTCACGGTCCTCTGGTGCGTTACGCGATGCACGAATTGACCCTTTCCTATCAACAATGGTTAGCAGTACAAAAGTATCAAGAGTTGACAATCGCCCTGATTTATGCCAGTGCCTACGGCAACACCACCACCCTCGCTCAAGCGATCGCCATGGGGATCACGAAAGCGGGAGTAGCAGTCACGGCGATTAATGCCGAGTTCGCTGAACCGGACGAGATCAAAACGGCGATCGAAAAAAGTGTCGGTTTTATCTTTGGTTCCCCCACTTTGGGAGGACACGCACCGACTCCCATCCAAACCGCCTTGGGGATTACCCTAGCAAATGGCGATAAAAGCAAGCTGGTGGGAGTTTTTGGCTCCTACGGTTGGAGTGGGGAAGCGGTCGATCTTTTAGAAGGTAAATTCCGGGATGGCGGTTATCGCTTCGGTTTTGAGCCAATTCGGGTTAAATTTAAACCCACGGAGGCAATTTTAAAGACCTGTGAGGAAGCAGGAACCGATTTCGCTCAAGCAGTCAAAAAAGCTCGCAAAAGCAGACAACCGAAAACTAATGTTAACCAATCCCAAAGCGATCGGCGATCGCAGGCTCTGGGCCGTTTGGTGGGTTCTCTCTGTATCGTCACCTGCGAATTGGGGGAATTGCGCGGCGCCATGTTAGCCTCTTGGGTATCGCAAGCGACGTTCACTCCCCCCGGATTGACTATTGCCGTGGCGAAAGAACGAGCGATCGAGTCTCTGCTTTATAGCGGTACGCCTTTTGTCCTTAATATCCTCCAAGAAGGTCAACATTTGGCTTTAATGAAGCATTTTCTTAAACCTTTTACTCCAGGAGAAGATCGTTTCGCTAATATCGAAACCACTAAAGCTGAGAACGGTGGGCCGATTCTGGCCGAAGCGCTCGCTTATCTGGAATGTCGGGTGGAACAACGAATGGAGTGCGGTGATCATTGGCTGCTTTATGCGATCGCAGAAAAAGGCAGGGTTTTACACCAGGGTTTAACCGCCATCCATCATCGCAAATCTGGCAGTTATTATTAACTCATGGTGACGGGCAAGGGATCGCAAAAAACAAGGGTTTCGGCTGATCCCGAAAGTGAACAATACTCTCCCCTATCCTTCTGCTACTGTTTGTAAAACAAGATCAATAAATTTCTGGCTGTAGTATATGCCTTGTTGTTGCATCGTTTCTATGTAAGGTTTGACTGCAGCGATCTTTCCCAACTGTTTTGCTTTAATTAAAATACCGATCGAACCTGTAATTGGAATATTGAGAGATTTACACACCTGACGAGCCGCTAATTCATCGATAAGCACTAAAGGGGCTTTTTGTTCTAGTGCAAGGACGATGACTTCTGATTCTCCTCGATCCAGAGTCGGTAATAGTAAGGAAACCTGCTGTTGAGAGGCGATTTCTCGGACAGAAATCCACTGTTCTCGTAATAGATCGATCGAGCCAGTTTTGTCTTGATCGTAAGTGCTGATTTCAAGAGCTACTGCCTTAGGAATAATGATGCTTTTAACTATTTCTTGTAAAAGACCGAGTTGACCAATTCGCGCAAAAGCGATGAGGGGAGTAGCGTTACTTACAATCATCAGGCTCCAGTTTTTCTATTCCCTTTAATTCAACCGCTAACGCCGATTCGTCATAATCAAACAATACAATCCCTTTTTTAGACAAAATATCCATAAATTCTAGGCGATTAATTCTCGCTAATTCCGCCGCTTTTCCTAAAGAAAGTCGCTTTTCTTGAAAATAATAAATAGCGGCCAGAAGTTTAATTTCTTGACCGAGTTCATCAATTCCTATTTTTAAAGCGGCAAGAACATCGGGAGAAAATTCTAGATTTAATATTTCATTTTTCATTCTAAGTACCTAGTTAAAAATAAAGTTAACTTTAGAGACAAGGGAACTCCGGAACAGGGAACAGAAGGGTTTCTGACTTTTTTTAAGATGCCTCTTAATTATTACAGCTTACAGCGTTTCTCATAAAGATGAAGTATAATCTGATTTGGCATCGTCTCCTGACTCCTGATTGAGGTGATTAAACCGCACAGTGCGCTATTATAGCAGAGGGCAGAAGGCAGAAGGAAAATCCTTGCCAGAACTGAATTTTAGCGATTTAGGTTGTCCTAACCAACTCGTTCTCTGCTATAAGTCTTATTAAGGGGGTGTTAGACCGATGCAGGTGAGATAGTGGCAGCAATTCTCATTTTGAAACGATTTTGCCTTGTTTCAGCGATCTAGAGATTCGTTAAGAATTATTAACCCTTCTAGGTGCAAGGGTTTTGATGTCATGAAACCTTAAAATGAGAATTGCTGATAATACCTCCCATCGACTCTACCCACTTTATATCCATTTTGTCCTTAATATCCTCCAAGAAGGACAACATATAGCTTTAATGAAGCATTTTCTCAAACCCTTTGCTCCGGGGGAAGACCGTTTTGCTAATATCGAAACCACTAAAGCTGAGAACGGTGGACCGATTCTGGCCGAAGCGCTCGCTTATCTGGAATGTCGGGTAGGACAACGAATGGAGTGCGGTGATCATTGGTTGATTTATGCGATCGCAGAAAAAGGTAAGGTTTTACACCAAGGTTTAACCGCCATCCATCATCGCAAATTTGGCAGTTATTATTAATTTGTTGTTATGATCATTTCAGGGGGTGTGTTAAGGCAAAATAACGCACCCTGATTTATCAGAAAATAAATTCTTATGAAAAGTATTGTTTTAATTGTTGGCTTTGAAACCTTTAACAGTAATTTGTATCGGCAATCGGGCCTGTTGGCTAGTTCTAAATGTCCCGATTTAGAAGTAAAAGTATTTAGCGATAAATCCTTGACTAGCGAACCGGAAATAGTCGAGCAAGCTTTAGCCACTGCCGACGTTTTTTTTGCTAGTTTGATCTTCGATTACGATCAAGTTACTTGGCTGCGGCAACGAGCGGCAGAGATTCCGATTCGCTTAGTTTTTGAGTCTGCTTTAGAGTTAATGAGTTTAACCCGTTTGGGAGAATTTGCCATCGGGGATAAACCAAAAGGAATGCCAAAACCAATTCAATTTATCTTGAGTAAATTTTCCAGTGGCAAGGAAGAAGATAAGTTAGCTGGTTATCTCAGTTTCCTTAAAACTGGTCCGAAACTGCTGAAATTTATTCCCACTAAAAAAGTTCAAGATTTGCGTAACTGGTTAATTATTTACGGTTATTGGAATGCGGGAGGAACCGAAAATGTTGCCGCTATGTGTTGGGTAATTGCCCAAAAATATCTAGGATTAAAAGTACAGGAAATACCCGAAGTTATCGAAACTCCCAATAAGGGACTATTACACCCCGATTATCAGGGTTATTTTCTCACTCCCCAAGAATATTTGACTTGGTATCAAAAAAATAAATCCCTTGATAAACCAGTGGTGGCACTGCTGCTTTATCGGAAGCACGTTATCAGTAAATTGCCCTATATTAATCAATTAATCCGTCATTTTGAAACGGCTAATTTAATTCCCTTACCCGTGTTTATTAACGGAGTGGAAGGCCATACAATTGTTCGGGATTGGTTAACCACAGACTACGAAATTCAGCAAAGAAAAAAAGGAATCATTGAAACTCCTTCTTTAAGTGAAGATGCGGTGACAGTAGATGCAATTGTCTCGACGATTGGCTTTCCTTTGGTGGGGGGTCCTGCGGGTTCTATGGAAGCAGGAAGACAGGTAGAAGTGGCTAAACGAATTCTGTCCGCTAAAAATATTCCTTATCTTATCGCTGCCCCTTTATTGATTCAAGATATTTATTCTTGGACAAGACAGGGAATCGGTGGTTTACAGAGTGTGGTTCTATACGCTTTACCGGAATTAGATGGGGCAATTGATACAATTCCTCTGGGGGGATTAGTGGGGGAAACTATCTATTTAATCCCCGAAAGATTACAGCGTTTAACTGGACGTTTAAATAGTTGGATTAAGTTACATAAAACCCCTCCCCAAGAACGCAAAATAGCCATCATTCTCTATGGATTTCCCCCTGGTTATGGGGCAGTTGGTACGGCAGCTTTATTAAATGTTCCCCGGAGTTTGGTTAAGTTTTTACAAGCTTTACAAGCGCAGGGTTATAATGTGGGAACGATTCCCGAAGACGGGGAAGAAATTATTCAAAAAGTTAAATTTGCCGATGATGAGAATCTCTCTAAACAAAATCGTTTATCGATAGAAACTTTAGAAAATTGGCTAGGTTATCTGTTAACCTCTCGCATTGAAAAGCACTGGAAATCTCTGAAAGATGCGGGGATAAAAACTATTGGCGACCAGTATCATTTAGGGGGAATTGAGTTAGGTAATATCTGGATTGGAGTGCAACCACCTTTAGGAATTGCTGGGGATCCGATGCGGTTAATGTTTGAAAAAGATTTAACTCCTCACCCTCAGTATGCAGCCTTTTATCAGTGGTTACAAAAAGATTTTAAGACCGATGCGCTCGTTCATTTTGGTATGCACGGAACCGTCGAATGGCTGCCCGGTTCACCCCTAGGAAATACTGGTTATTCTTGGTCAGATATTTTATTAGGAGATTTACCGAATTTATATATTTATGCCGCTAATAATCCCTCGGAATCTATCCTAGCCAAACGTCGCGGTTATGGGGTGTTAATTTCCCATAATGTGCCTCCCTACGGACGAGCGGGATTATATAAAGAATTGATGATTTTACGAGATTTGATTGCAGAGTTTCGAGAAAATCCTGAGAAAAATTACGCTTTAAGAGATAGTATCCTCCAAAAGATTATTGATACAGGTATCGCTAAAGATTGTCCTTTTCTGGAAGCAGAAAAACAGGGAATAGAATTCACTTTAGAAAATGCCAAATTATTTAGCCGCTATGCACTAACCGATTATTTTGTCAAGGTGTATAATTACTTACAAATCGTCGAACAAAGACTATTTTCTTCGGGTTTACACACCCTAGGAACTGCTCCCAATCAGGAAGAATTAAAAGGTTATCTTGACGCTTATTTCACCGATTTATCTGAGCGAGAATTTCAGCAAATTATCGCTGACGAAGCAACCAATGAAAAGCTTAAAGAAGGCATTGCTATTAAAAATTTATTAGGACAAAATAGCGAAGAATTAACTAATCTTTTGCGGGGATTAAATGGGGAATATGTACCACCGGCACCGGGGGGTGATTTACTCCGGGATGGTGCGGGAGTTTTACCCACAGGACGCAATATACACGCTTTGGATCCCTACCGGATGCCTTCCCCCGCAGCCTACACTCGCGGACGAGAAATCGCCAAAAAACTGCTACAACAAAACTTAACCGAAAAAGGAAAATATCCCGAAACTGTAGCAGTTTTACTCTGGGGATTAGATGTGATTAAAACTAAGGGTGAATCCCTGGGTATTCTCTTAGAATTAGTTGGTGCGGAACCGGTGAAAGAGGGGACGGGAAGAATTGTCAGGTATGAATTAAAACCTTTAGGGGAAATTGGACACCCGCGCATCGATATTCTGGCTAATTTATCGGGAATTTTTCGGGATACTTTTATCAATATTATCGAGTTATTGGATGATTTAATGCAGCGGGCAGCCGAGATAGAAGAATCGGAAAATGATAATTATATCCGTAAGCACTATTTAGCCTTAAAAAGTCAAGGAATTGACAATGCCAGCGCTCGTTTATTTTCCAATCCTGCTGGGGATTTTGGCTCTTTAGTTAATGACCAAGTAGTGGAGGGAAATTGGGACAATGACAACGAATTAGCGAAAACTTGGGAAAAGCGTAATGTTTTTAGTTATGGTCGTCAAGATAAGGGACAAGCGCGGCCAGAAGTGCTACAACAGTTATTAAAAACCAGTGAAAGTATTATTCAAGAAATTGACTCGGTAGAATACGGTTTAACCGATATTCAGGAATACTACGGCAACACGGGAGGATTAAAATTAGCCGCAGAAAAACAAAGCGGTAAACGGGTGATGACGAGTTTTGTCGAGAGTTTTTCCAATGATACAACTCCCCGCAAATTAGAGGAGGTTTTGCGCTTAGAATACCGCAGTAAATTACTCAATCCTAAATGGGCCAATGCCATGGTTAATCAAGGTTCCGGTGGGGCCTACGAAATCTCCCAAAGAATGACCGCTTTAATTGGTTGGGGCGGTACGGCTAATTTTAGTGACGATTGGGTGTATGATCAGGCAGCCGATACCTACGCTTTTGATGCAGAAATGGCGGAAAAATTGCGTCAAGCTAATCCCGAAGCTTTCCGTAATATTGTCGGTAGAATGTTAGAAGCACAGGGTCGCGGTTTTTGGCAAGCAGACCCCGACAAATTAGAGAAATTACAGGAATTATATCAATTGACCGATGAAAAATTAGAAGGGGTTACTTAGGGTTTGCTGAATAAATCTAAAAACCTTGTTGGATAATATCTTTAGGCTTTTTTGAAATCAACAAGTGCCAGCGATTGGAGTCAGGTACTTTTTCCCCGAAAATTAGGTAATTGACTCCGGCTCGACTGAGCTCGCCGAACGTCCTGAAAATTGGTACAACCCCACACCCTACACCCCACACCCGTTCGGCTGAGCTCACGGCCGAAGCCCACACCCCACACCCCACACCCTGCCACCAGGAAAAACTTTTTGCCGCAAACCCTACTTAGGGTTTTCATCGCAACAGGGAATCCTTGTGATAATCTGATTTTCCTCCTGTTTTACTCAGCAGACGGATATTTTCAATCAGGATTGATTTTTCTAACGCTTTGGCCATATCGTATAAAGTCAAGGCTGCCACCGATACCGCCGTTAAAGCTTCCATTTCTACCCCAGTTTCCGATTTTGTCACCACTTCTGCGCGAATTTCGTAACCGGGTAACTCTGCTTTCGGGATAATCTGAACATTGATTTTTTGCAGGGGTAAGGGATGGCAAAGGGGAATTAAGGAGGAAGTTTGTTTGGCCGCCATAATTCCCGCTAGTCTGGCCGTCCCTAAAACGTCACCTTTAGGCGCATTTCCCTGTTCTATGGCTTCAAAAGTCGTTTTTAGCATTCTCACTTGTCCTAGGGCGATAGCAGTGCGTTTAGTGGGCATTTTCTCCGATACATCCACCATCTGGGCCTCGCCTTGGCTGTCGAGATGAGATAATTTTTCTTTACCCTCTTGCGTCATTGAATGAACCTGTGCTATAGTAGTTTACTGTTGAGAAAAACAAGGGCTTGTAGCTTAGTGGATTAGAGCGTGTGGCTACGGACCACAAGGTCGGGAGTTCGAGTCTCTCCAAGCCCGTTACATACAATGGCATATACTACAGGAATTAGGAACCTATGGTTCCTAATTTCTTTGGTTTTTTGCCCCATCTTCCCACTTTCCTATACTTTTTAAACAGGATTTAGTATCATCAGCCAGTTTTGCTGGAGTATTTTTTACCCTCAAACAGTGAAAGAAACTAAACTTTTAGGATTGTATAATACTAAATCCGGTTATTAAAAACTGATTATTTATTCCCCCTTTTGCCTTTTGCCTCTTGCCTTTTGCCTGTCCTTATAAGTAACCTATGCTCAACGGATTTAGTATAATATGAATTCTCCTGCACCTGTGCCGACACCCTTTCAAGTTGCTTTAGAGCGTTACCAGAATGCTCTAAATTATTTAGATACTTCTCATAATAAATCTCTGAAAAAAGCAGAGGCTTTAGAAATTATTGCCGCCAGAGATGCTCTTCAGAAACGAATGGAAGCCGAGGCGGAAATTTCGGTTGATATGTGTTCAAAATTAATCGAACAAGATAATAGATTAAAACAGAAAAGTTACAAAATTACTCAAGTTCTTGATTTAGCTGAATATCGGGAGACTTTACCTATTTCTGCTCAGGCTTGGTGGTGGCATTTAGAAAGTAGGGAATCTCTGCATCCTTGCAATCGCTTTGATTGGTTATTGAGAAGCGGTAAACTGGTTTTATTAGGGGTTAATTTTACATTAATCGGAACGATTGCCACTCGGTTTCTTAGTGGTGGTTCAGGTTTGCCAGAAATAGCAGGTGTTATTTTTTCGACTTTCATTTCTTTATTACAAACTGAAAATGCTCTCACAAGGACGCGCCAGAAGGGTTTTGTTAAGTTAATGAAATTTCGTAGGATTGCTGAACATTGGCATGAAGAAATACAGTTTTCCGTAACAGTAATAGTCTTTGCTTTTCTCTTGGGAATTTATCTAAATTTCTCTTGGTTTTCTGAGTTTTACAAGCAAGAAGGCAACCGTTTACAATCTCCTCCGCCAGCAAGTCAAGAAATTCCTAATTTAGCTTCAGCCGAAGAGAAGTATTTAAAAGCAATTGAGTTAGATCCAGATAATCTAGATGCTCATTATAAGTTGGCAACACTTTATGAAGAGTTACAGGATTTGACTAATGGGAAGAAACACTATTTAATTGCGGCAAAAGGTGGTTTTATAGATGCTTATAATAATCTCGCTTATTGGTATCTGCGCGATAATAAGAATGCAGAAGCGGTAGAGTTACTGGAAAAAGCTAAGAGATTATTAGCAGAAAAAGATGAAAAACTAGACCAATTTACTGAAGAGGAGAAACGCAATTTAGCAGTACAAAAATATAGTATTTATAAAAATCTAGGCTGGGCCAGATTTAAGCAAAATCGCAGTGAAGATGCAGTTCCTAATCTTTTAGTTGCTATTGGTATCGCTGAAAATCCAGCTTATCAGAAATTTATCCGCAATCCCGGTGCTGCTTTTTGTATTTATGCTCAACTTTTAGAAAAAGAAGACAAGAAATTATCTCAGGAAAATTGGCGTAAATGTCTTAATTTAGCTCAAGGGAGGGAAATTAACACAGAGGAAGAACAATGGTTATATGAAGCGAGGAAAAAAATTAAAGTGAAGTAAAATTTACTGACTATTCTCTGAGTAAAGCGCTAAATCCTTCTTGCTGAAAATGCTTATCAAAAGTTAATATTTCATAAATTTCCAGTTGTCTCATAATCTGCATGGAAGCACAATCGGTTAAACTGTAACCTTTGTCTAATCGTTTTTTATAAAAATCAAAAGCTTGCTGAAATTGTTCACTGGTTTGGGGAATGATTATAGTTTTGCTGTCATTGCGTAAATCCAGAAGTGTTGAACGTCGAAAAAAGTCACACAAAAACGCCTATTATAGATAGGATGTAGAAGTAAAGATGGCTCTTCGTTACTCTTTATGCTAAATCAACAGACAAGATGCCAAAATAACATACTTCTAACCCAAAAATTCCGAAAGTTTCTCAAGCCATAGCCTCTCCGTTTTATTAGTTTAAGTTTATTGTTGATTCCCTCGACCACTCCATTCGTTGTCCTTGGCTCGAAATAATACCATTTCTCTAAATGAAAACTACACATCGAATTTAAGTCACCCTTTTTAAGGGGGATTTAGGGGGATTAAACTTCTGTAGTCAGACTTTGGAGAATTGGTATAACTTCTATATTATCCCGGCTGATCGCAAATGGTTTACCCGTTTAGCTGTGGGGGCGGTTATTTATCACACCCTGGAATCCCTCGGTTTAAAATATCCCACCGTCACCGAAGAACATCGTCAAGCTTTACTGAAAGCCAAAGAAATCCTCGAAAACGAGCCAGATTAAAAATGGAAGAAAATCCCCAAAAAGCGATAATTGCCGGAAAATCGATCGTATAATCAATGTCGATTTTCAAGAATTCCCCCTATGAATTATCGCATCGATCGCCGCACCTATGCAGAAACCTACGGCCCCACCGTCGGAGATAAAGTTCGCCTCGCAGACACGGAATTATTTATCGAAGTCGAAAAAGATTTCACCACCTACGGCGATGAGGTAAAATTCGGCGGCGGTAAAGTAATTCGCGATGGGATGGGCCAATCCCCCATTTCTAGGGAAGATGGGGCGGTAGATTTAGTGATTACTAATGCCCTAATTCTCGACTGGTGGGGCATCGTTAAAGCCGATGTGGGCATTAAAGACGGCAAAATTTATAAAATCGGTAAAGCGGGTAATCCCCACATTCAAGATAATGTCGATATTATTATCGGTCCTGCTACCGAGGCATTAGCCGGGGAAGGGATGATTTTGACGGCAGGGGGGATTGATGCCCATATTCATTTTATCTGTCCCCAACAAATTGAGACAGCGATTGCGTCGGGGATTACCACAATGATTGGTGGTGGGACCGGACCTGCGACGGGAACTAATGCCACCACCTGCACCCCGGGAGAATGGAACATCTATCGAATGCTAGAGGCGGCCGAAGCTTTCCCGATGAATTTGGGCTTTTTGGGTAAAGGCAATAGCAGTCAGCCGGAAGGACTAGCGGAACAGGTAAAAGCGGGGGTAATTGGCTTAAAACTCCATGAAGATTGGGGAACCACTCCGGCAGCCATTGATACCTGTTTAAGCGTGGCCGATAAGTACGATGTGCAGGTGGCGATTCATACGGATACTCTCAATGAGGCCGGTTTTGTTGAGGCCACTATCGCCGCTTTTAAAAATCGCGTCATTCACACCTACCACACGGAAGGGGCCGGCGGTGGTCATGCTCCCGATATTATCAGGGTTTGCGGGGAAATGAACGTTTTACCCTCCTCTACCAATCCCACCCGTCCCTATACGACGAATACCTTAGAGGAACACCTCGATATGTTGATGGTTTGTCATCATTTAGACCGGAGTATTCCCGAAGATGTGGCCTTTGCCGAATCCCGCATCCGCCGCGAAACTATTGCCGCCGAGGATATTCTCCACGATTTAGGGGCTTTTAGCATCATTTCCTCCGATTCTCAAGCTATGGGACGGGTGGGGGAAGTAATTATCCGCACTTGGCAAACTGCCCACAAAATGCGGGTACAACGGGGCAGACTGACCGGGGAAACGGGAGAGAATGATAATCTGCGGGCAAGACGATATATTGCTAAATATACGATTAATCCTGCTATTACCCATGGTGTCTCCGATTATGTCGGTTCCATCGAGGTGGGCAAATTAGCCGATTTGGTTCTCTGGAAACCGGCATTTTTTGGCGTAAAACCGGAAATTGTCCTGAAAGGCGGTTTAATCGCCTGGGCGCAAATGGGCGACGCTAATGCCAGTATTCCCACACCCCAACCGGTTTATATGCGTCCCATGTTTGCCTCTTTTGGCGGTGCGATCGCCAAAACTTCCTTGACATTTGTTTCTAAATATGCTATGAAAGCGGGCATTCCTGAGAAGTTAAAGCTGAAAAAAACCGCCGTGGCAGTGTCGAATACGCGCAATATCAGTAAGGCTAGTATGAAGCTAAATGACGCTTTACCGCGCATGGAAGTTAATCCCGAAACCTACGAGGTGCGTGCTGACGGCGAATTATTAATCTGTGAACCCGCTACGGTTTTACCTATGGCCCAACGCTATTTCCTATTTTGAATTCGATTTCAGATTCAGAAAACGGGTTTTTTCAAAAAATCCGTTTTCTTTTTGAATCACAGTTAAGGATTAGTAGGAAGGTTTGGGAAAAATAACTTAACTAATCCTGCCATTAGTGCAGTAACAATAGCAACAAAGATGGTTCGATTAGTAAATTCCAAGTTATCTAGTCGTTTATTCACGCCTGTTAATTCTCCTTTAATATTTGCTATGTCAACTCTTAAGTTATTCACTTCTTCAGATAGCTTGTCTATTTTGCTATTAAGTTGTTCAGATAATCTGTCTATTTTGCCATTAAGTTGTTCAGATGACTTGTCTATTTTGTCATTAACTTCTTTGAATTGTCCTACAATAAAGTCTTTTAATTCTTTGAGGTCGTTTTCTGTAAATGTTGCCATTGTGTGACTCTCCTAGTAATTGTTTGTGATACCAATAATTTTACCCCTAAGTTTAACTCCTAACCCTTACTCAGTCAAATGTCATCGAAGTTGCATCACCAGAAGGAATAAAACTGGCCCAATAAAAAGGATGTTTTTGCTTCTCACCCTTGAGCATTCCTAGTTGAATTTGTCGTAAAGCTTCACTGCGTCCTTCTCCTTTTTGTAAGCGTCCATAATAGGCGACCATTAAATCTTTAGTCGCGTCATCAGATACTTTCCAAAGGCTAATTAATTGGCTTTCACTTCCCGCAATAACTAAAGCGCGGCGCAATCCATAAACTCCCTGACCGATTTTAATATCTCCTTTCCCCGTATCGCAAGCAGAAAGCACAACTAATTTGGTTCCGACTAAGTTTAAATTGGTAGTTTCTAAAGCAGTCAAAACCCCATCATCTCCTGCACTTTGACCGATTGTAACTCCTGCTAAAACTAACCCAGAACGCAATAAAGGATTCTCAATAACATTACGTTCACCTTGTAGGGGCGAATTGCGTTCGCCCGGATTGCGTTCACTCAAATTGCTTTCTGGTTTAAAAAAACCATGAGTAGCGATGTGGAGAATATTTGGTTTTTTAACTTGTTTGACGGCGTTTTCTGTGGCTTGAGAACCCGTTAAAACAGTGGCTTGAGGTAAGAGATTTTTAATCGCTTTAGCTTCTTCCTCTGTACCCGGAAGACCGGGAAAAGTAAACTCAGACAGGTCTATGGAACGAGTGAGAGCGACTTTTTCCCCTGCTTTACCGTAGAAAGGATCAGCTACAATGAGCGGAGATTGTTGACTGGCAAATTTATCTTTAAGGCGCAATAAATCCCGTCCAGAAGTGAGATAGGTAATATGATAATTTTCCACTAAGTATTGATTATTTTCATCCACTAAAGCTTCAAAAGGAATTAAATTAAGTGCAGCATCAGGAGAAAGCAGAATTGTTTTAGTATTGCCTAATAATTGACGGATAGGCTGCATCAATGTCTCATCAAGTTGACGCGCTGATTCTTTAAGTTGGGGAATAGGAGTTTGAGGTATTCCAGTTACTTTGTCAACATCTGCAAGATTGTTACGGAAGTAAATTAATTTGTCGTCAATCGGTTTAGCTTCCCCTAAATCCTTAGCTTTGATGTCACCATTGGGATAGAGAATATAAACAGCATAGCGAGGAATGCCAAAGCGTTGATTTTCAGGTGCTTTAGGATTAACAGGTCGATAGCGGACTATTTCAACTAAAGCAGCATCAGCAGGAATTAGTTTTTGAATACCTTCCAGGGTAATGGGTTGGGATAGGCTACGAAATTCGGCACTACGAACACCGATTTTACCCTCTATTTCTTTTGCTTTTGCGGTAACTTCGTTAATTTGTTGACGGTAAATTTCTGGGTTTTTAATATCTTCAGGCTTTTTAAAAGTCAGGTTAGATAGTTGAGTCCGAACTTCAATCAGTTGAGTTAATAATCGTTGACTTTCGGGGTCATCAGTACGTTGTCGGAGAATTTGTAAGCTATTGGTTGAAACATCTAAAATTCGTCCTTTACGTTCTAAGATAGTTTTCAAGGCGAGACGGGTTACTTCTGGGTTATTGGGTACAACTTGAAGATTGAGGGAAATCACCCAATCAGTCGTCCCTGAAACCGTTGCCATATAATCTTGTTTTTGCTTGTCATCCCCCATTTTTAGATTTTCTGAGAGGTTGTATTCTTGTACTGCAAGTCCTTGGCTGAGATAATTAATGGCTTGAGGAATGTTATCTTGAGACTGGTAAAGTCCTGCCAAATTGCCAAAACTTTTTGCAGTATTGGGATGATTTTCCCCTAATTGTTTTTTCCAGATAGCTAAAGCTTCTTTGTAGAAGGGTTCGGCTTCGCTGTATCTTCCTTGAGACTGGTAAAGGAATGCCAAATTGTTGAGACTGGTGGCGGTAGAGGGATGGTTGTCTCCTAATTGTTGTTTCCTGATAGCTAAAGCTTGTTTGTAGAGGGGTTCGGCTTCGCTGTATCTTCCTTGAGATTTGTAAAGTAATGCCAAATTGTTGAGACTAATGGCGGTATCGGGATGGTTGTCTCCTAATTGTTGTTTCTTGATAG
>NZ_JADBTR010000114.1:0-13931 GCF_020246065.1 Microcystis sp. M144S2 | reverse complement strand
GGCGTTTGAATTGTTCATCTGATAAGTTTTGATAATCCATAATTTTGCTAATAAACATAGCAAAATTATAGATGATTTCCTGACCTAAGATCACATTTTATTCTTTTTTCCACTTCAATCTAAGAATTGAGAAAAAAGCAAGACATTATATTATACCATAAAAAAATTATGCAAGAGGTCTAATAAAGTTGGGGGTCATTCCAGAGGATTGAGGAGGTCAAGTCTTTTCTTTGGATGGGTAAGGTGGATGCTGCTATCTCTTGTGCGCGAAGGATGGTCAGAGCCGCAAGTGGAGAATTTTATTATTTATTTGAACAAGCATAAACATCGAATTGTCAATTATGGTTATTTGCAGGCAGAGGGCATTTCGATTGGCTCTGGCTCTGTTGAATCAAAAATTAAACAAATTGCTCATCGTCTTAAAATTACTGGTGCAAGTTGGGAATCTGGTAATGTACCGCAAGTCCTTCGTCATCGCTGTGCTTATCTAAATGGTTGCCTTTTTTAACTTTTTTATTGATCTCATTAAGCATTTCTACTTATTGCAAAGGTGAGATGCTCCCAATCCTCCCGCTCTAAAAATTCTTTGAGGTCTTCCTTTAATGGAGTTTTTGTCTGTTGTAAATATTCTTCTAATGGCTGAAAAAAAGGCGGAAAAGGCTGCCAATTTTTATAATCGATAGATACCTTTTCCACTCCATCCGTCGCCACACAAATAAAGGCAACTGGCTCGGTTAAAACTTTTATTTGCATATCCTCCAAAGCATTACTAGAAGCAACTGTGTCCTCTGTGTCTCTGTGGTTCGTTCCACTCACCCACCGGCGTTACCGTATCTTAGAATACATTTTAACCACAGAACCCATCAGAAAAGATATCTTTCCCTTAAGCTGAACGCGGGATTTGATTTTTGACTATTAGTCGCAGGGTTTGTTGCAATTCCTCGCGACTGTGAATTTCCTCCAGACGGTGAACCGGAACACCTCGATCGAAGAGAATTAAAGTAGGCAGACTACGCAGACGAAAACTATTAGCTAATTTAAAATTATTATCGGCATTGACACCGACTAATTGAATTGCATCTTGACACTCATTTTGCCAAGAAAAGAGGGTGGGTTGGATTAAACGACATAAACCACACCAAGGTGCCCAAAAATACACGAGAACCGGACGAGAAGACTCTAAAACTAGCTTAGGGAAGCTCTTTTCGTTGACAGATAGTATCATGTCTAAACGTATTTTATGAAAATTTTATTTTGATATAGAAGCCATTCTACACCAATCGGGATCAACAGGAAAGGGGTTGGGAGCAAAATCACCAATAAATTTTACTTGTTGCTTGCATTAGCCAAGGATGCGCCCACCAGAGGAGTAAAATAAACCCTGTTACCCCTAGATAGGCAGGACGAAGGAATTCTTGCCATTTTAGGCTTTGCCGACCATCGATAATTGCTAAAAAGGGGACCACTGAGGTGCGTTCTTTGATCTTTAAAAATGCCTCTCCGTAACGGTCTTCTAACCGGCGATCGCCATGCCAGACAGCAAAAAGATGATGGGCAATTAAACCTAGGGAAGTCAATAGGGTAAAGCTTGTCCCTAACCAGAGGGTATGGGCAATACACCAGATCACCTGTCCTACCATCTGGGGATGACGGGTAACGCGCAGGATGCCGGTTTCGTAGAGATGAACCTGGGGTTTTTGGATAGCGGCGATCTCCAGCAGGTTAAAGGTGGCAGGATAGAGAAAGAAAAAAGAAATGGCCGAAAGTATCCAAACTAGGGTTTTAACTCCAGTTACTCCCTGTACTTGCCAGAGAAGCAAACCATCATAACGATGATTGAAGAAATAAACTACTAAAATTACTGCTAGAGGAATACTCACAAGGGCAAATAATACCCGATACAGTCGCGCACCGATGATAGCTTCTCCCCCCATTCGTAAACTGGCTAATCCGCTATGGGCAACAGCAAAACCCAATAATAAACCTAACATGATCCAATGACTAGCGAATGCCACTTTTACCCTCTTGATTGACTAAATTTTTCTCCCAATTCTATTTTAAAGATTGATGGTTAATTTTCAGCCCCTTTTTTTTGTGTTGCCAGTATCGGGGATTCGGGGCAAAATAAAACTATGCTTCCCCAAAGCGACTCCCAAGAATATAACCGGGGAACTATCTAATTTTGCAACTTTTTAGGTAATATGTCTTATCCCCAAAAGCGATTTGTGATGGTCTGTCAGCATTCTTCCTGTTTGGTGCAGGGTGCGTCCGAGCTTCTTTTAGCTTGGCAAACGGCAGCGCTCCCAGAAGATGTCATCGTTATGACCAGTGGTTGTCAAGGACAGTGTAGCACTAGCCCCACGGTGAGGATTATTCCCGAAGAAACTTGGTACTGTCGTGTTAAACCAGAGGATGTCAATCAGATTGTCGAAGAACATTTAAAAAACGGTCAACCGGTCGAGCGTTTACTCCATCCACGCATTCACGCTCAATAGCAGTAAACTCGGTCATCAATTTTTAGACTATGCTTCACAATAGTCTTTTGCTCCTAGGTTAACCCCTGTGAATGCCTATGATTGCAATCTGGAGACTTAATTCTCGGATAATACATTTGTTTTAAGTAGGTAGGCGTTAAAAATTATCAGACACCCCCCTTATCAAGGGGGGCAGGGGGGATCGAACCTAAAATCCATTTTTAATTTAATTATAACCAGCTACTTAAATGATCGGGTTCCTTTCGGGATTTCCGAAGAACAAAAAAGGGGACTTAGCCCCTTTTTCTGGATTAGTTAGTTATTTTTTCGGCGATAACATCATCATCATGTTACGACCTTCTTTTTTTGGTGCTTGCTGTACCTCAGCTACATCCTCTAAATCCTTGGCCATGCGAGCCAGTAATTCTTCCGCTAGGTTAGAGTGTTGAATTTCCCGACCTCGGAAGGTAATCGTCGCTTTTACCTTATCTCCCGCTTTTAAAAAACGTTGCGCTTGGTTGACTCGCACGTTGTAGTCATGCTCATCGATTTTATAGCGCATTTTAACTTCTTTTATATCGGCTGTATGCTGTTTTTTCTTGGCTTCGCGGGCTTTTTTCTCCTGTTCAAACTTGTACTTACCATAGTCCATAATCCGGCAAACGGGAGGACTTGCCGTTTCACTGACGAGGACGAGATCAAGTTCCTTTTCTTCGGCCACGCGCAAAGCTTCGGCAGGAGTAATAATTCCCAGTTGAGAGCCGTCGCTATCGATAACGCGGATTTCGGGAAAGCGGATTCTTTCGTTAATTTGGGGGAGATCGCGAGTAGTGCGTCTTTTATCTATCACAGGCGTTCTGGGTTATCTCTATTCTAGTTAGTTAATCGGTTGGAGTTTACAAAATGGTTTACTTGCTATTCTACCTACTCGATCGAGTTTCTTGGCCAATTGTTAAGTTTTCTTGCAATGTTAATTTTTAGCCGCCGGTCGTCAGCCCCCAGCCGTCAGCCAGATAAGCTGTTGTCTATGGGTTTTGTCAGACTAAGACCCTATACTCTCAGGAATCGATCGGTAAGGTGCGTTCTCCCTCGTTGCAGCAGGTAACGCACCCGACAAAATCGGCGGCATCGCACTACCCCTGTAAACCAATGTCTAGATTATAGTAGGACGGTATCAGGCGAAAGCTGAGAAGATTGTCCAGTATGGTTAAATGTCGCGCTGATGTTTTAATATTACCTATCGCCTAAAACTATGATTACTTATATTAAAATTCATGGCTTTAAATCCTTTCATAATTTTGAAATGGAATTTACGCCGCTTACTGTAGTTGCTGGGGTTAATGCTTCTGGTAAGAGTAATTTATTTGATGCTTTGCAATTGTTGGCGCGGTTGGCAGAAGTAGATCTGAAGACGGCTTTTAGCGAGCAACGAGGACATCCTAGCGAACTTTTTACCCAATATGATGAGGACGACTACGCCACGGAAATGGAATTTATAGTTGAAATGTTAGTCAATCGCAAGGTAAAAGATAATTGGGGTGGGGAAGTCGATCTTAAATATACAAGGTTGCGCTATCAATTAAAAATTAAACGAGAGTCTAATATAAGTGGATTTGAAAACTTGTATATTGTTGATGAACGTTTAGAAAATTTAAAGCACAATGAAGATAATTGGGTAAAAAATTATATTCCTAAGACAGTATTGGAAACTTGGCGACCAAAAGTAGTAACGGGTAGGAGAGCGATTCCTTATATTAAGACTGAAGATATTAATGGTATTGCTACCATTGTTGTACCTCAAGACGGTCAACAAGGAAATAAAAAAGTATTTCCCGCAAAAAACGCATCACAAACTGTTTTAAGCAGCATTAATACTATAGATTTTAAACATATATTAGCCGCCAAACAAGAAATGCTGAGTTGGAAGTTTATGCAGTTTAATCCCGAAGATCTGCGAGAACCTACGCGTCAAGATATGGGCATCAGAGATACAATAACAGCAAGCGGAAAGAATTTAGCCGCTGCTTTATTTCGCATTAAACAAAATGATGAATATACCCTCACAGCAATTTCCCGTGATCTCAATAATCTGCTACCGAATCTTACAGAAGTTAATGTTTATGACGACAAAGCAAATCGACAATTTATTATCAAGGTAAAAGGTGATGATGGTCGGGAGTTTTCTTCGAGAGTGCTTTCCGAAGGAACCCTACGTTTATTAACATTATGTGTCCTGCAATACGACCGACAACACACAGGATTACTGTGTTTTGAAGAGCCAGAAAATGGCATTCATCCTTTTCGTATTGAAGCAATGGCAAGATTATTAAAAGAGCTAACTGTCGATTTTAAAGATACTGAAATGCCTTTACGCCAAGTAATAGTGAACACTCATTCTCCAGTTCTGGTGAGTCAATTAATTAATTGGCAAGATGATGAAAATGTCAGCATTTGGCTTTCTCAACTTACCACTATAATATCCACTATTGAAGGGAAGCGAATTAAGATGAAAAGCAGTAATTTTCACCCTGTTATCAAAGAGAATAAAAAGCAATTAACCTTTTTTTAATACTAACTATTGATTAGGCGACTTACCATCTCTACCATTCGACATAGGTTTAAATTTTTAATCTCTTCCTGAATTTGATCGATTGAACTTTGAGAATCATCACTACAGTAAGCCAATTGAACTTTCTTTCCCTGCGGATCGGTTAATAGGGTGATCCAGTCTTGATCGCTCGACACCTGATAATCTATATAGATGCCTTGTCTATCTTTGGCGGGAGTGAATTTACATGAATAATAGTTATCCTGTTTACGTTTGTCCGATGCTTGTCTAGCCAACAATTTTTCGATTAACAAACAATCGGATTCTTTATGTTGCTCGTCGTGAATATAATTTATTTTGCTTAAATCCGCTTTCCTGTAAGTCTTGGAAACATAACGATAAAGCTCCGCTTTAGAATCATACTGGATAGGTAAAATAATAAATCCTTTCTCCGCTTCCTCTTTGATCGCCTTTCGAGGAATATCGGCATTATAGGGAGTTAATAGGATAGCTTGTAATTTATATTGGAGTTTACTGGTGACATGATCGGCAATTTCTTGTTTTAAAATATCTCTAAAAGTTGTAATTTGTTCGATACCTGTACTCGTGGAATTTTTATTAGTTCCCTTCATCTCGATAATTGTCAGCAGAAGTAAGTCATTCTGAATAAAAAGAGATAAATAATCAGGTCTTTTCTGCTTTTGATTTCTAACGAGAGGATCCTTCTGACGATCAGTTTTAAATAAAATACAAACGGAATCTTTTTCTGGCTTGGTAATCCGAAAGCTGACACCGCTTTCGGGTGGAGCGATCCGATCGGGTACGGTACAGAAAATAAGCAAATTTTCTAAAAAGTTAAATTTCTGCCAATCGAGTTTATTCTTCTTCTGAGGAACATCCTTCTTCGGTTTCTTGGTTTTGTTGTCCTGCTTCATAAATTGCAAAAAACTTTTGTTGAATATCAACTGATACATCGCTGAGAGTATCCCAACGAATACCGTATTCAGGGTCGTGTAAAGAAAGTAATTTATTATTTTTTATTTCATAGGCGCTAACCTGTTCCATTTTAAGAAAACCTCGGCTATCTTGCAGATAAAGCAATTTAGCTTGTTCGGCTAAAAGTTCTGGATTTTGGTGATTACCATTAACGATATTGTTAAGATGAGCCATCAAATAGGGGCTATGAGTCGTCAATAAAATTCTAACTCCTAAATTTACTAAAATCGCTAAAGATTCTAACAATTTTACCTGAGATTCTGGATGTAAGTTCATTTCAGGCTCATCGATCACCAGAAAATCCCCCGATTTTGCTCGATAGCGCAAATAGAGTAAAAGCGGGGCTAATTGTTTAATAGACGAGGAAGCATTATAAAGATCGATCTCTAAACTTCTTTTTACCGAAACTTTAATTTCTCTGCCTCCGAATTTAGTCTTTTTAAAGATTGTTTTATTGTTATTTTGAATATACTTTTCAATTTGATCGGCTAATTTTTGAAAATCATTTTTGTTTTTGGCAATGGGATCGGGCTTATTTTCTAGTTCTATGTCAGTTAAAAAATCTAAAAAATCCTCTACTGGTTGAGGATATCGAATATCCCCCTGTTCTTTTAGTAACTCTAACTGTCTATCTCGATTAATACGTCCTTGTATCAATAGCTCTCTCTGATTCTCTTTAAGTAGCTTATATCTTCTATTAGCCAGCACTTTATAGGTATTTATAAAAACGTTTCTTTCGGCGGGTAAAGGAAGTGCGTCGGAAAATGAAAATGTTACAACACCAGCAACAAAATCAAGAAGAACCATGTTTTTATAATCATAAATTTCAGCTTCTTTTTCTGGATAAAATAAAATCTCATTATTGTTGTCGCTTCGCTCGATTTTCTTGATTCCAAATGAAGCTAATGACTGGCGATACTCAATTATATGCGCTAAAACTTTTTCTATAGCTGTTTTAATATCATCTTCGGAAATTTCGATACTGAATTTCGTTTTTTCAAAAATCTTGCCGCTAGAATCTTGGAAAAAAGATTGTAGTTTTATCCCGCTAAATTCAGATGCGGACTTTTGAACAATTTCGGATATAACATCATAAAAACGTCGGTCTATTTTTAAAGACCAATGATCGGCTTGAGTTGTAAATTCTATTTTTTCTAAAATTTCACTAGAAAAAAAAAGGCCGTCACGATGATTAATCCATAACCCATAAATCGAGTAGGCGATATAAGTTTTATTAGAATTATTCGGGCCAATAATAACGGTTAGAGGCCGAAGATCCACTTCTGCCTCTTTAATACTACCTAAATTCCAGAGTTTGATTTTCATCATAAAAACGAACACTCCGAATACAGACCCTTATTTTACCCGATTCGTACTCGCTTGCGCCGATTCTTTAGTTTTATCTTCAAACGCAACCATGATCGAGAAACGAACAGCGATCGCTTTCTGAGAAAAGATCGATCGCCAACCGACAATCCAAAACGCTGTCATTACCTTTCTAAAGCAACAAGCTAGTGGTTAGCTGATCACTGAAAGCTCCTTAAATATCTAACCTTTGGTAGATGCTATTAAGGTGATTTAAGTGCTGCTGGGGATCAAAGCAACTTTCGATCTCGTCGGGGGATAAAATGCCAGTAACTCGCTCATCTTGGCTGATAAAAGCTTTAAAATTGCCGTTATCGGTGTTCCAAGCGCGATGGGCGTTTTCTTGGACGATTTTATAGGCAGATTCCCGGCTAATTCCCTTACTCACCAAAGTTAAAAGAACTCTTTGACTGAAAATCACGCCACCATAGACATTCATATTTCGCTTCATGTTTTCGGGATACACCAGCAGATTTTTGACTAAATCGGTGATTTCCTTGAGCATAAAGTGGGTCAAAATGCAAACATCCGGCAGCATTACCCGTTCTACGGAACTATGGGAAATATCTCTTTCGTGCCAGAGGGCGATATTTTCTAAAGCGGAAACGCTATGACTACGGATAATTCTCGCCATTCCCGTTAAGCGTTCTGAACGGATGGGATTACGTTTATGGGGCATAGCGGAGGAGCCTTTTTGTCCTTTGGAAAAGTATTCTTCCACTTCTAGGACATCGGTTCTTTGCAGGTTGCGAATCTCCACGGCAAAACGTTCGATCGAAGCCGCTAATAAGGCTAATTGTTGCACATAATCGGCGTGTCGATCGCGGGAGATCACTTGAGTGGAAGCGGTATCCGGTTCTAATCCTAACTTCTGACAGGTTAACGCCTCAATTTTGGGATCAATATTGGCATAGGTTCCCACTGCACCGGATATTTTACCGATGGCGATGTCTTGGCGCAAGCGAATTAAACGATCCCGTCCCCGTAGCACTTCCGCTAACCATCCCGCTAGTTTAAAGCCAAAGGTGATCGGTTCGGCGTGAATGCCGTGGGAACGTCCCACCATGACTGTATAACGGTGTTCTTGGGCGCGATAACGCAGGGCTTGAATAAAATCTTCTAATTGTTCTAAAATCAGGTTTAAACTGGCGACTAATTGTAAGGACAGGGCGGTATCTAGTACATCAGAACTGGTTAAACCTAAATGAATATAACGCCCCGGCTCGCCCACATATTCGTTAACATTTGTTAAAAAGGCGATGACATCGTGGCGCACTTCTGCTTCTATTTCTAAAATGCGATCGGGATCAAAATTAGCTTTTGCCTTAATTTCTTCCACTGCATCCCCGGGAATATAGCCTAATTCTGCCTGCGCTTCACAGACGGCTATCTCTACCTCTAGCCATGTTTGATATTTATATCTATCCGTCCACAAATTCCCCATTGCGGGGAGAGTATAACGCTCGATCACTATTAATTCTTCCAAGACAACCGTTTAATTGTATCGGATCGGGGCAAGTCTGGGAATAGGCAGGGGGCAGCGGGGAGTTTTGTTTTCCCCACTCCCTTTTCACCGGTTAGTGTTTTAGGTTCGATCCCCCCTTAATCCCCCCTTGATAAGGGGGGCATCTGATAATTTTTAACGCCTACCTACTTATCTTGTTTAATTTAGCTTGAATCGAATCCCTACCCCCTTGCTTCAACCCATGCTCGCATTTTACCCGGATTGTTCAATCCGTAGGGATCGACGAGTTGTTTAAATTCTAGTTGCAGGGGATTAATCTGTCTGCTGCCGCCATCTTCCATGATATAAGTGTGAGGATTGGCAATAGCTGCCCCCTGTTGTTCATAGATAGCAATAATCTCATTTAATCGAGTTTCTGTGGTAAATTCTAGCAAGGGAAGACCGGCGGGAATAACTTTACCTTGAAATTTCAAAAATTCTAGGTGCATCATTATTTCCTCCCCAAAATAATTATAGAGTTTCTCCACCGTGGCTAGATTAAAATAGAAAGCCTGTAGATAAGTTATTTTGGGGTTAAAACTACGCGCATGGAGAGTGGTATGATTCCAAGTAAATTCTAAGATACTGTTGCCTTTTTGGGTTTCTTCTGGCGTTTTATAGTAAGTAAGTTCACCATTATATTCTTTAATTAAAGATTCTAATGCGACTCGATCGCTGTCCGATACTATTAACAAAACTGCCGCTTTTCCCGTGGGTAAATAATCCTTAAGAGCAGTAAAATAAGCGGGAATTGGCCAAGAGTGAACACTAACCATTTTCTTGACAATGCCATCACTATCACTAAGAGCTTGACCAAATTTAGCGGCGGTGATAAAATCGGCAAAAGTAACGATAAATTCTGCCCAAGGATAACAGGGAGCGAGGGCTATTTCTAACTCGGTAATAATGCCATTGGTTCCGTAGGCATGATTGACTTTTTCTACCTCATCCCCCCGTAGTTCGATAATTTTTGGTTCTGTTTCTAGGGTGACTAACTGCACTGCTTGCAGATTGCCCCTATCCTTCAATTGTCCATAATTAATTGAACCCATGCCCACACTGCCACCCCCGATAAAACCGCCAATTGTCGCCGTCCGATAGGTAGAGGGAGCCATTCTTAATTCCCAACCGATTGCGCGAGCTTGTTTATCAAAAAAGGCCATTTTTACCCCCGCTTCTACCCGTGCTGTACCCGGTTCGATCGAGATAATTTTTGTTAGTTTGGTTGTGTCTAAAATTACTCCTCCCCGCAAGGGAACACATTGACCATAATTACCTGTACCCGCACCTCTAACTGTTAAAGGAATTTGGTATTTAACGCAGGTTTTAGCGATGTCGATAACTTCTTGGCTATTCTGGGGACGAATGACTAAATCAGCCCGTTTATCTTGCAGTTGTGTTTCTAAAATGGGACTAAAATGATAATAATCTAAGGAAAGTTTCGCCACTTGCCCCGGATCGGTGATAATTTCCAGATGGGCAAGTTCTTGAATGAGATTTTGATAGTTAGATTTCATGGTTAGGTATTAGTGTAAAATTAGTTTCCTAGTCGAGATGACAATTCAGTTAAGTAGTCGTGCAAAATTAATTTCTTGGTTAGGATAGGCAAAAGGCAAGAGGCAAAAGGCAAAAGCTTGATCGAAATGTGTAATTAATTTTGCTTAGGTACTTATCAGTTATCAGTTATCAGTTATCATTCATAATTCATAATTCATAATTCCCCCATTTCTCCATCATCTTACACCCTACACCCTACACCCTACACCCTACACCCTACACCCCACACCCTACACCCTACACCCTACACCCCAATCAGCGATCGCTGGATAAGAAAAAATTAAAAACCGATCGCCTAGGCGGTCGGTTTTACTAAGAAGTATAAACTTTTATTAACTTTGTTTGCTGAGAAACTGTTGAGCTTGTCTAAGAGCGGCAGCGCCGATATTGAAGACAGCCCAGCCACCAGCAATAAGCAAAGGGGTTAAAACGATTAACACTCTCCAGTCCATAGATTTCCTTCTCCTCGGTCAGTGCTTAAAAGATTGTTACTTGATTCTCATTTTATATTTATACCCTAATCCGCCCGTTTTGGGAATCCAGTATCAGTACCTTTTCCCCCATGAACAAGGGCAAGTTTAGCATAGCGCTCGGCGTGTTCGATCAACTCTTGAGCCTCCTGTGGCGACACTTCCCGGACGCGTTTAGCGGGAATGCCCACCACTAAAGATCGCGGTGGTATATCTTTTGTCACAATACTACCCGCCCCGACAATACTACCCGCCCCGACGCGCACACCATCGAGAATCACTGCCCCAATGCCGATTAAACAACCGCGCTCAATATGGGCTGCGTGAATTACCGCCCGATGCCCGATGGTAACGTAATCTTCAAGGATAGTAATTTTGCCCGGATCTCCGTGTAGGATCGCCCCATCTTGGATATTAGTATAGGCCCCAATTTCGATGCGTTCCACGTCGGCACGCAATACCGCCCCATACCAAACACTCACCCCCACAGCTAGGGAAATATCGCCTATTACCGTGGCATTGGGGGCGATAAAAGCCGCTTGACTGACATCGACAAGGGGCCAGAAATTAGAAGTTGATCTTAAGTTATCTAAAGACATGAAAGGATCTGCACTAAAGTCAAAAGAGAATACCCGTCCAATTTGGTTGGGTATAATATGGGTAGGATTATTGGTACAAAGATAGCAATTTTTAGTTTAGGTTCTCCCATGATCAATGCAAGTTTACAATACCCTGTTTTTGGCCCCGATATCCATTGTCCTCACTGTCGGCAGCTAATCCCCGCCCTCACTTTGACGGATACCTATTTGTGTCCGCGCCATGGGGCTTTTGAAGCCGATCCCAAAACGGGTGAGTTGGTTCACTTGCAGTCAGGACGGCATTGGCGACTCTGGAATGGTGAGTGGTATCGTCAACACACTCACCCGGATGGTATTCGTTTTGAGATTCACGAAGCACTCGATCGCCTCTATACTCAAGGATTTAAAGCGACTAAAGTAATTATTGCCAACCGTTATCGGGATTTAGTTAGTTCCTACCTAGAACGTAACACTACTTGGCGCGGTAATGAACCGGGTGAAGCCACTATTCCCCGTCTCTACGGTTTACCAGTAGAATTTAGCCCCGATGCCCCCGATCAACCCTGTTGGGATGTAATTAATTTTGATCTGGAAAAAGAACCGGGGGTTCCCAAACGCTATCCCTATTTTCGTCTTTTTGATTAATCATTTATCAGTTATCAGTAAACAGTTATCAGTGAATAATCTCACTTAATAAACTCATAACCTCAAAACTGAATCGGGAGGCAGATCGATGAAGGATTGCTTATCAACCCCGAATTCTGACTGATTACTGATTACTGATCACTGAAAATGCACCATGCTTCTATTCGGACGGCTAATATCCATCGGGCGATCGCTTTTTACCAACTTCTCGGTTTTACCCTAGAGGAAAGATTCACCACGGGTTATACTTTGGCCTGTTGGCTAACAGGATTAAACGGACGCATCGAATTAATCCAAATTCCTCAACCGAAACCCGCCCCCGATGCCTTTAGCGATCAGCATTATGTCGGTTATTATCACTTGTCTTTTGACCTAACAGAAAATGTCAGCAATCTACCAGAATGGTTAGAAAAATTAACAAATAAATTTCAGCAAGCCCATCAAGAGGATGCCGATTTATATCAACCTTTAAACATTCTTTTGCCCCCCCAACAACAGATGATCGGCGATCATGTCTATGAAGTCACTTTTATTGCCGATACAGACGGTTTACCCCTAGAATTTATCCGTCGTTTAACCTAAAAAGATTGTCCCACTTCTAAGACTTTTGTTTGGCCGTTACGAGACAAAATAACCTGTTGATTACCAACTTCCACTAAAGTCCAACCATTGATAAATTCCCCTGGAGAAATACGGGTAGTTATGCCCTTATTATCAAATAAAGCTGTAGATCGATCACCTAAATCCATCACCCCCACCAGAATATTTTTCACCTGATTATTGGTAGGAATAACCGCTGCTACTGGTCGATTTTCTTGGGGAGCAGCTGGTAATGGTGGTGCAGAAATGTCGGTATTTGAGGGTGTAACTGGGACAAGTTTGGCAGTAGTTTCAGGGGTTTGGGGATAAACAGGAACGTAAATTCTTTCTATGATCTGGGGACTATTATTAACCGGTAAATTAGCGGGTGGTGCTGGTGGAACTGGCACTACTGGAGAAGGGTTATTTTTGGCAGCAGGATTGGGATCGGGGGATGAAGTTTGACTTTGGCGATCAATAATAGCAAGGGATGATTGCAGATAGGCAATAAATTTTTTATCTTCCTGGGAAATCGTGCCATTTTGAGAGATGGGGGCATTTTTTTGACTGATTAGCCATGCCACCACCCAACCTAGATAGATGCAAGCAATAACAAAAATAACTTTATCTAGGGGCATTCTGGGATTTTCTTCATAGCCCGCTGGCATATTTGTTTCACTCCTTGATCGATGCTGTAGTTTCGATTTTAACAGGATAACACTCATTTATTCTACCTCAATTTTCCTTTTTAACTCAGTGACGGATTTTGTTCACAATGTAGGGGCGAACCGCGTTCGCCCAAAAGGTACATTATCAAAGCGCAAGTCCCTAACCTGTTGGCGGCTGTTTGTAAGTGTGAGTTAGGTGTAGCAGCTTCTTAAAAGTTGCCAAACATTAATCAAGTCAAGGATAATTTATTCTCAATTTTTATAATTGAGAAAGTTTTTGATGCTTAAATAAAGAGGTTTTGACAACCAAATTAAAGCATATCTAAAGAGTTTTGAGTTAAAAGTAAAACTTCAGGTTTTCATTCAGAAGAAATGTACTAACTAACTAATTTTCCAAAAAAAATTAGTGGTTCTTCCGAACTTACCATGTAAAATCAACTAGCAAAATGCCAATTTAATAAACATCTAAGACTAAAGTTTTTAAAGTTTCTAAATCCATAGCCTCTCCTTTTAATCACCTTCAGTTTATTATTAATTCCTTCCACTG
>NZ_JADBTR010000113.1:0-55965 GCF_020246065.1 Microcystis sp. M144S2 | reverse complement strand
TTTGCTGAATAAATCTAAAAACCTTGTTGGGTAAAACTTTTAGACTTTTTGTCAATCAAAAAGTACCAGGTATGGGAGTGATCAGGGGGAAAATTCCGGGACTTTTTCCCTAAAAATTAGGTAATTGGCCACCTCAAAACCGGTAAAACCCCACACCCCACACCCCACACCCCACACCCTGCCCCCACCGAAAAACTTTTTCAGCAGACCCTAAATATCCAAGGAGAAAATTGATGACTGCCACCACTGACAATAACTCTAATCAACCTCTGGTTAGTTTGCGGGAAATACAAGAACTTGCCATCGCAATTACAGCCAAAAGCCTCAATCCCGCCATGCTAACAGTTGATTTCCTCAAATATTCGGGAATAGTTCCCCCCGACTGGGAATTAAATGGCCAGCCGGTACTTAATCCTAATTACGCTCAAGTTAATTTTCAAAATGGTATCAGCATCGTCGCCCAACCCCGGAAAATTACCTTTGTGGAGATAATTAACTCTCCCGATAGCCTGAACCTAAAACTGCCGGAAATTGTCGGTTTATATCTAGATAAACTCCCTTTAGCCGAATATCAAGCCCTGGGTATCGCCCCAAAAAGTATTGTTCCTCTCCCTAGTAGCCCCGATGCCGCTAAAAAATACATCACCGAAACTCTTCTGGCCCCCGGTCCCTGGCTCAATTTCGGTATAGCCCCTCTACAAGCCGGCATAAATCTACTTTATCAGTTAGAAACCTCTCAGCTATCCGTGGCGATTAACGAGGCAAAATTGCAATTACCCGATGGCCAAACCTTAGCGGCGCTATTATTTGCCGGTAACTTTAACTATAATCTGGCCGAGGGCAGCGATCGATTAAATCTGCTCAAACAATATCTGGGACAATGGCAAAAAGATCTAGAGATTTTCCGAGAATTAGTCACTCAGCGTTTTCTGGAAAGACAAGTCCCAGTTTTCCCCTCTAATATCAATCTGCCCCTAGGACCCCAAGCTGGACTGTAATCAGTCATCAGTCAATACTTGCCGATAACCTAAAACACATCCACCCCCCCAAACCCTTGTATTTTGGCATTAGCGGCTTCCCCACAGCTGCGCGGGGTGGGGAATAATTTCCCCGGGTTAGCTAAACCTTTGGGATTAAAGCAATCCCGCACATAGCCCATAGTTTCTAAGTCAATCTCGTTGAACATAGCGGGCATATAACAATTTTTATCGATGCCGATACCATGTTCCCCCGATAAACTGCCCCCAACCCGCACACAAAGTTTGAGAATTTCACCCCCTAATTCCTCCACTTCTTCCCAGGCCCCCTCTACCTTGTTATCGTAGAGAATCAACGGGTGTAAATTGCCATCCCCGGCGTGAAAAACATTGGCGATTTTATAACCGTATTTTTCACTTAAAGCCTTAATTTCCTGAAGAACATAGACCAATTGAGTGCGGGGAATCACCCCATCTTGCACAAAATAATTAGGGCTAATTTTCCCCGCCGCCGCAAAAGCCGCTTTTCTGCCCTTCCAGAGTTTCAAGCGGGTTTCGGCATCATTAGCTGTGGTGATATTTCTCGCCCCATTTTGACGGCAAATCTCGGCAACCCGATGTTTATTACTGGCGACTTCTACCCCTAAACCATCCAATTCCACTAATAAAACTGACTCGGCATCCCGGGGATAACAGCCGGTAGCCACCACATCTTCCACGGCGTTAATACTGAGATTATCCATAATCTCCATCCCCGCAGGAATCATTCCCGATTTAATAATATCCGCCACCCCTTGGCCCGCCGCCTCGATACTGGTAAAATCGGCCAGTAAAACACAGATAGATTCCGGAGTTTTCAGGATTCTTAAGGTGATTTCCGTGGCAATGCCTAAAGTTCCCTCGGAACCCACAAATAAACCAGTTAAATCATAGCCCGGTTGTTCCGGTACCGCACCCCCCACATCGATAATTGAACCGTCGGGAAGGACGATTTTTAAGCCCATAACGTGATTGGTAGTCACGCCGTATTTTAAACAGTGAACCCCGCCAGAATTTTCCGCCACATTACCGCCGATCGAGCAGATAATTTGACTAGAGGGATCCGGTGCGTAATAAAATCCCGCCCCGCTTACCGCTTGCGTCACCCAATTATTAATCACCCCGGGCTGTACCACCACCCTTTGATTATCTAAATCAACCCTGAGAATCTGATTCATCCGCGCCGTGACGATGAGAATCCCCTCTTCTAAGGGTAACGCCCCCCCCGATAAGCCCGTTCCTGCCCCCCTCGCTACCCAGGCAATCTCGTTATCGTGACAGAGTTTCACCACCGCCGCAATTTCTGCTGTGCTGCGAGGCAGTACCACAAGAGCGGGTCTTTGTCTGTATCCTGTGATACCATCGCACTCATAGGTTAATAATTCATCCTTACGACGGATGACTCCATCTTTACCGAGGATCGTTTCTAGCTGTTTGATCAGATTGGGGGAGATTTTCGGGGGATTTTTGAGTAACATAGGTTTCAGGGCGGCGGAGTCGCCATAAAATCGCTCTATAGGTTAAAATATCGTAAAAAAGCCAGAAATGAAGCTTTAAAAGCTGCTCTCTCCTATTTTAACACTAGAACCCCTTCCTCTGTAGAAATCGGGTGCATCTCGCACTTGCAGCAATACCGACAATCAGCAATTATCGGTGACTTTTAAATTATTACAGATATATCAGCAGCCGTCTGTAAGCATCCCACCGAAAAACTAATGCGCGGGGGGCTTGGGGGCGGCACTTCGACACGCTCAGTGACCGCGCCACGCCCCCAACGGGGGGTTTGGGGGGTTCTACCCCCCAAAAGCTTGGATTGAGGAAAAAAATCGAAAGTAACGCCCGATTTTAGTAGAGAGTTTCCCCTTAAAAATCCCAACTTAGTAGATTTACAAAAATCAGATGCAGCCGCAGAAACCTGCAAGAGTCCGGATTATAGAGAAAATTGCCGATAAATTTCCCAGTGCTTGCCGTTATGAATTAGGAGGGTAATTTCATCGATCATCACCTCAAAAAATAGCTCTTGATTAGCATATTTTGACCAAGCTTTCCAGAAATTATCTTTAGTTAAATCTCGGAAGCCAACGGTTAAATGGGGCGAAAAAGCTCGGCTTTTTGAGACATTATCAATGATATTCAGGGAAGATTCTAGCTGCTGTAAAAGCCGTTTTTGTAGGGTTAATAATTCTGGGGTTTTCTGGACATTAATGTAAATGACTCGCGGTTTAAAGGCGGCAAAATTCTGGAGAATTAGGGGAATAGGAGCGTGCAAGCCAGCAAATTCCTCTAAACATCTTTCTAAATCCGGTAATTGTTCTAAATTCCACCGGAAAGGGGGTTGGAGAGTGACGTGGGGAGGCGATTTCAGGGCGGCGCGACTATTGTAAATTTCTGCAAACTCTACCTTGATTTTTGTGGCAATTTCCTGTACTTCTGGCGGCGGCAAAAGTGCGATAAAAAATAGAGATCCTTGGGGTTGATTCATGGAAGCAAGCAAAGCTACAGAAATGAAGCTGTCACCTCGATTCTAGCAGTCTTCAACAACTCTAGCTAATTGTATAGCTCTGTTACATTGCACCCTCGACGGTCAAGATTAATCGGTATAATTATATGATTGTTAATCAGTCCTAGCCTCCTGAGAATTTATGCCCTGGTTTGTCAAGATAGAAAAAGGCATTGTTGATAAAACTACCTTTGATCGCTATGTCAGCGCCCATAAGGACTATGTGCGTGATTTGATTGGCCAAGGACGAGAAGCAAAAACCGGTTATTGGGCAGAAAGGGGCGGCGGAATGTTATTATTTAAGGCCGATTCTCTTGAGGAAGCCCAAGCAATTATAGTTCGCGATCCTTTAATCGAGAATGGTTGTGTGGAATATGAACTACATGAATGGCGAATTGTCGTCGAGTAATCCAGCTTTTCAGGGAACAGTGAACAGTAATCAGTCATCAGTGAAAAGACAGCAAGGTTAAGCTGTTGATTATCTAAATATGACTCGTTAATACTGCCTGGGAGTGGGGAGTACCAGAGAAGGGCTCCTTTTGGCTGTGAACTGAAAACTCGCATCCGATCGCTGATCACTGATCACTGATAAGCTATACTGGGGGAATTGTGCTAACAGCACGGTTGCTGCTGCCGATCATTAAATAAATTGTCTCCAGTGAAATTGAGGAATTAACTTTGTCTAAACAAGATCTCATCGAAATGGAAGGAACCGTCACCGAATCTTTGCCCAACGCCATGTTTAGGGTGGATTTAGATAACGGTTTCAACGTCTTAGCTCACATATCCGGCAAAATCCGCCGTAATTATATCAAAATCCTCCCCGGCGATCGAGTCAAAGTGGAACTCACCCCCTACGACCTAACCAAAGGAAGAATTACCTATCGCCTGAAAAATCAAAAAAAATAGGGACAAATGGGGGCAGAGAAGCCAAAAAGTCTAATAAGCGGCCAAATTTATTTTAAAAAAATAGGTGACACGAGTAAAAGAAATCTGATATAATAATAAGCTTGCAGTGTTGCCAGAATAGTTAGGCATGAAAGTTAGAGCGTCTGTCAAAAAAATGTGCGAAAAGTGCCGCGTCATCCGTCGGCGCGGTCGAGTCATGGTAATTTGTTCTAACCCCAAACACAAGCAGAGACAAGGTTAAACCACCAAAGTCACTGTCTTGGGGCAGAGAATCGTTACCGTTAATTGTAGTCGTTTTCGGAAAAAAAATCGTTCATAGGGAGAAAAAAAAAGCGTGGCAAGGATAGCTGGTGTAGACCTACCTCGCGATAAGCGTGTGGAAATCGCCCTGACCTACCTCTACGGAGTGGGTCTATCGCGTTCCCAAGAAGTCTTATCTGCGACGGGTGTTAACCCTGACACTCGGGTCAAGGATCTCAGCGATGAAGACGTGGCGGCGCTACGGACTTATATCGAGACAAATTATCAAATCGAGGGGGATTTGAGACGCTGGGAGGCGATGAACATCAAACGCCTCGCCGATATCGGCACCTATCGAGGTCGTCGGCATCGGCTAGGATTACCCGTGCGCGGGCAACGGACGCGAACCAATGCGCGGACCCGTCGCGGTCGTCGGGTGACAGTGGCAGGGAAGAAAAAAGCCCCCTCCAAGAAATAATTTTTTATTCATTGCGATATCCCCCAATCAAGAAAAACTATGGCGCGACCAACCAAAAAAACCGGACCAAAAAAACAGAAGAAAAATATTCCTACCGGAGTCGCTCACATTCAATCGACCTTCAACAATACCATTGTCACGATCGCCGATACCAAAGGCGATGTGATCTCTTGGGCATCGGCGGGATCGAGTGGTTTTAAAGGAGCCAAAAAAGGAACCCCCTTCGCCGCCCAAACCGCCGCCGATAACGCTGCCCGCCGAGCGATCGAACAGGGAATGCGTCAATTAGAAGTGATGGTTAGTGGCCCTGGGGCAGGACGGGAAACCGCAATCCGGGCCCTGCAAGGAGCAGGATTAGAAATCACCCTGATCCGGGACGTGACTCCCATCCCCCACAATGGTTGTCGTCCTCCCAAACGCCGGAGAGTGTAAACAGTGAACAGCTTTTTCAGGTGACAGGGATCTTGAGGCCAGCAGCCGTTAGCTTTGAGCGCATCAGCAGCAGAATCCGGTCGTCAAAGACCATCTGATCAAAAAGCTGAACGCCGAACGCTAAACGCTGAAAGCCAAAGATAACTGATAACTGATAACTGATAACTGATAACTGAACAAGGGAGGTCAATCGGTGGCGCAATTTCAAATCGAGTGTGTAGAAGCAAAAACTTACAAGAATCAGAGTCAGTACAGTAAATTCGTACTAGACCCTCTGGAAAGAGGCCAGGGTACGACCGTAGGTAATGCCCTGAGACGGATTCTCATTTCCAATCTGGAAGGAGCGGCCGTGACGGCCCTGCGGATCGCGGGAGTCAATCACGAATTTGCCACCGTTGAGGGAGTACGCGAGGACGTGATGGAACTCATGCTCAACATGAAAGAAATCATCCTCAAAAGCTACACCAATCAAACCCAGATCGGGCGTTTAGTGGCAACTGGACCGGCGACAGTAGTGGCGGCACAATTCGATTTACCCTCAGAAATCGAGATAGTTGATCGCAATCAGTACGTCGCCACCCTAGCCGAAGGGGCCAAGCTAGAGATGGAATTTCGCGTGGAAAAAGGCAAAGGCTACCGGGCAATTGATCGCAGTAAAGAAGAAGCCACTTCGCTCGACTTTCTGCAAATCGACTCTATATTTATGCCCGTAACCAAAGTCAACTACAGCGTCGAAGATATCCGTTCCGAAAGCGGTCAAGCTAGAGATCGTCTGCTCTTAGAAATTTGGACAAACGGGAGCATTAACCCCAAAGAAGCCCTTTCCCAAGCGGCCGATATGCTAGTTAATCTCTTTAACCCGCTCAAGGATCTCAACGCCCTCGAATCCTCCGGTAACTTTGACGACCAAGAGATCAACCAAGAAAACCAAATTCCGATCGAGGAACTACAATTATCCGTGCGCGCCTACAATTGCCTGAAGCGAGCGCAGATCAACACCGTAGCCGACCTCCTCGATTACAGCCAAGAAGATCTCTTAGAAATCAAAAACTTTGGGCAGAAATCGGCTGAAGAAGTCATTGAAGCCCTACAAAAACGGTTAGGCATCACCCTACCCCAAGAAAAAAGCAAGTAAACCCAATTCCAGGAAAATACCATGAGACATCGGTGTAAAGTGCCTCAATTGGGTCTGCCGGCTGACCAAAGAAAGGCACTGCTGCGCAGCTTGGCCACCCAGCTAATTCGCCATGGTCAGATCACCACCACTCTAGCGAAAGCGAAAGCGGTGCGAGCAGAGGTAGACCACATTATCACCCTAGCTAAAGACGGTTCCCTGAGCGCCCGTCGCCAAGCCATGGGCTACATCTACGACAAACAACTGGTTCACGCCCTTTTTGAAGGAGCCCAGACCCGTTATGGCAGTCGTAACGGCGGTTATACCAGGGTCGTGCGTACCCTGCGCCGTCGCGGGGATAATGCCCCCATGGCGATTATCGAACTGATGTAACGATGACAGCTTGCCCCCAGTCGCGGATCGCCCTAGTTATCCAGTATGTGGGAACTAATTTCCACGGCTGGCAACGGCAACCCCATCACAGGAGCGTGCAGGAGGAAATCGAGAAGGCTCTGGCCGATATTCTCGGTCATGCCGTCACTCTGCACGGGGCCGGACGGACCGATAGCGGTGTTCACGCCGCCGCCCAAGTTGCCCATTTCCAGCAGCAGAGTCCGATCCCACCTTCCCATTGGGCCAAGGTTCTCAATGCTCGGCTAGATGACGATATCGTCATTCGGGCTTCAGCCCAAGTTCCCGATCGCTGGCACGCCCGTTTCTCGGCCCTCTGGCGACGTTATCGTTACACCCTCTATACCGACCCCATCCCCAATCTCTTTGTTAGTCCCTTTAGTTGGCACTACTACCATCGTCCCCTCGATGCCGATTTGATGGCCAGGGCCTTACAGCCCCTATTGGGAAAGCACCATCTGGCCGCCTTTCACCGTGCCAACTCTAGTCGTGACCATTCCTGGGTAGAAGTACAAGGGGTGGAATGCTACCGTCAAGGGCCATTTGTACAGATGGAAATCCAAGCCAATGGCTTTTTGTACGGGATGGTGCGCCTATTGGTGGGAATGTTGGTGGAGGTGGGAACTGGTGAGCGATCGCTAGAAAACTTTACCGACATCTGGGTTAATCAGCGCCGAGAATTGGTCAAATACGCCGCACCAGCTAAAGGACTATGTTTACTGCGGGTGGGTTACGCCGATTTTCCCTTTGCCGATAGCGTCTGGTTCGAGACTCAGCCTCTTTATTATTTCCGAGCATAGAGATTCAAAGTTTATTTTTGTAAACCAAGGCAAACTGACCATGAACAAAACACCTCTACCAAATTTAGAGACTCTAGAGCAGAAATGGTACGTCATCGATGCGGCCGATCAGCGTCTAGGTCGTCTGGCCACCGAAATCGCGATGATTCTACGGGGCAAAAATAAAGCCACCTTCACCCCCCATCTGGATACGGGGGATTTTGTCATTGTTATTAACGCCGAAAAAGTGACGGTAACGGGCAAAAAACGCCAACAGAAAGTTTATCGCCGCGACTCCGGCAGACCGGGTGGTATGAAGGTAGAAAGCTTCGATAAACTGCAAAAACGCATTCCCGAACGGATTATCGAACACGCTGTTAAGGGAATGCTCCCGAAAAATAGCTTAGGTCGGAAATTGTTCACGAAACTGAAAGTTTATGCCGGTGCGGAACATCCCCATCAGGCACAACAACCGGAAGTTTTAGCGATTAATACGATTCCCGCAGGAGGAAATTAAGTCAATGCAAGCCACGGACAGTAAAAATAAGGTAGTTTATTGGGGAACGGGACGACGCAAATCGGCGGTCGCTTCCGTGCGTCTCGTGCCGGGGACGGGGGCAATTACCGTTAACGGTCGCGATGGAGAAACCCATTTTAACCGCATTCCCACCTATATCCAGACGATCAAGGCTCCTCTGGAGACTTTGGGACTGGAAAACGAGTATGATATCATCGTTAAGGCCGAGGGCGGTGGTTTGACTGGCCAAGCGGACGCAGTGAAATTGGGGGTCGCTAGAGCTTTATGTCAATTAGCACCAGAAAATCGTCCTCCCCTCAAGAGTGAAGGTTATCTGACTCGGGATCCCCGGGCGAAGGAACGGAAAAAATACGGTCTTCACAAAGCGCGCAAAGCGCCTCAATACTCGAAACGTTAGGTTAATAGAGAGGTTTATTATGCCGAAAAAAATTCATCCTACTTGGTATCCGGAAGCCAAGGTGATCTGTAATGGTGAACTGGTGATGACGGTGGGTTCGACAAAACCAGAAATTCATGTGGAGGTTTGGTCGGGTAATCATCCTTTTTATACGGGAACCCAGAAGATGATCGATACGGAGGGCCGGGTTGATCGCTTCTTGCGTAAGTACAAAATGGGTGATAAGTCAAGCAAAAAGGCTGATCAGAAATAATTCTTTACTTTTGCCTTTTTGACCCGGTGGGGAGATTTTCCCGCCGGGTTTTTTGCTATCTTTAGGCTAGTAGAGTCATTATCGCTCTTCTGGAACTTTCGGAAATCCCTGACCGAATCCAGATTCTGAAACCCTTGCTTGACAACTGATCGCTAACTTTTTTTCTAATAAAAACTCTAATTTCGGGTTTCTGTTAGTTGGGACTTGCTGAAAATTACTGGAAGCCTTGCTAGAAAACGGTTTTGGGACTTTTTTCGCCCAAAAAGTGCCAGAAACAAACGTTGAGAAATCGATCCGAGGGACTCAAAACCCTTGCACTTTCCGGAGGCGATGGCAAAGGGTTCCGCTTCCAGACCTGCGAGGTCATTCTGTTATTCTGACTGTTATTCTGACTTCCCCGACCGAAGACCGACGACCGACTCCTAACCCCACCAATAAACTTTTTCAGCAAACCCTAACTAATTTTTCAGCACAGGCTCTTAATTCCTCCATTGTACCCAGTCCGGGGCGATTAACCTTTTCCCCGCTTAAAGGGGCCGTGTCAATAGCGAGTACCTTTTCCTGGAAGGGAAACTGACTCATTTTGACTAGATGGGGAATAGTGTTGATCATAAACCAGACATCGGTTCGCACTGTAAAAAACCAGAGCTAACAACTTGGTAATCCCATTTTGTATAAACCTCACTTTTGTTTGGGTCTTAAATGGGATACATTATAGGGGAATCTTAGCGACAAGTTGACATAATTCCTGATTAACCTATGACTATAGCCCTCGATCGCTTGCCCCAATCTTGGCAGGGTTTAACCCATCGTTTAACTTATAAGTATTTTCAGGCACGCATTGATATACCCAAAGACCCCTATAAAATTCTCTTTCGTCCCCAACCCTATCAGGTTTTATTTATTCTTAGCCATATGCGATCGGGTTCGTCTTTATTGACCCATATCCTCAATTCTAATCCTGAAATTATCGGTTTTGGCGAAACTCATCTGGTTTATGAGAGTGAACAGGATTTTAAAACTTTAATGTTTAAACTCTACTGGCGTTTGAAAGATTTAAACATGAATCATAAATATATTTTAGATAAAGTTCTTCACGATGAGAAGTTTTTATATCATAGTTTTTTGCAATCTGATGCGGTTAAGACCATATTTTTACTACGAGAACCGAAGCGCACTTTAGCTAGTATTCTAGATATTAAACCCCATCACAATGAGCAGCAAGCCCTGGGTTATTATACTGGTCGTTTAGCCACCTTAGAAAGTTATGCTCGATTAATTAACAGCAAAGAAAAGAGTTTATTTATCACCCACGATCAAGTATTAAACCAAAGTCAATTGGTGTTTAATAGTTTACAGAGTCATCTCGATACTAAAACGGGATTTTCTGAAGAATATCGAGTTTTAAACACTACTGGCAGCCGTGGTATAGGAGATTCTTCCGAGAATATCAAAGCGGGTAAAATTATCAAACAAGCCAGAAAATTAGATATAGAAATTTCCGACGATGTTTTAACCCAAGCCCAAAAAGCCTACGATCAATGCTACGAAACCCTTAGCCATTATTGTCATTGTATCTAAGCTGAATTGGGGATGAGCAATAGCCTTGATTCTCTCCTCCGAGTCCCAAGAAAACCCCCCTAATTCAACTCTAAGTTAATCATTTAAAAGGTCTGATTAGCCTTCAATATTAGCAATTGTAAAGCCCATCTGACACTCGTAGAGATTGGGCTGTTGGCTGCCCCCTTTGCCCAAGGAGTGACCACAGCCTAGTTTACCCTCTCGCCACCGGGGTTGCCCCTGCTGGTTGGCTAAAAGACAGCCCTGACACACAGAACCCGTATCGAGAATGTGTTCGTCGGTTAAAATCACTAACATGACGTTCACCCCCATTGATCTCCGATCACTTTTGTCTCTATTGTAAGAGGTTTTTTCTGAGATGTAGTGGCGCGCTATACATTCCGCTACTTTTTGGCTTTTTTTCGCCTAGACTCTTCTTATACAAGGTATTTACCGATCAATTATTAATGGTCAGAAGATGAGGCGGCTCTTCTAGGTTCTGTGTGAGGATGTTATAATATCAATACAGAATAGGAGGTGGGTTATGTGGATAAATTTTGATCAACTCCTCGATTTACCAAATGTAACAGTGGTCAATTATCAAAAAATTGATGAGACAATTTAAGCTGTTTGCTTGCTTTAATTGATCACAAAAAGTAACAAAGGCTCAAACAATTTGACCACAATTGACAACAACCGTGAAAACCCTGACGCGCATTACCTTTAATCTGGAAGTCATGGGAGATAAACTCTCTATTCGTGATTAGCGAGTCACCCTCAGAACCTAACTAAAAAACTTTATGAACCCACCAGAATTAGCCATTGCCACCGTTTGTTTAACCAAACAATTTGACCGCCATGGGGCTGTTAATCAAGTGGATTTACAGATTGAAGCGGGGGAAGTTTACGGGTTAATCGGTCCAAATGGAGCGGGAAAAACCACTTTAATTAGGATGTTAGCGGCAGCGGAAGAACCGACAACGGGAGAAATATATCTGCACGGAGAACGTCTTTTAAGAGATGAGATTAATCCCCGTCTGAAAAGAAATTTAGGTTATCTACCCGATAATTTTCCTCTCTACGATGACCTAAATGTCTGGAATTATCTGGATTATTTTGCCCGTCTTTATCATATCCCGCGCTCCCAACGTCATCGCCGCATTTATGAGGTTCTAGAACTGGTACAATTAACCAATAAAAGCCATAATTCGATCGCTACTTTGTCCAGGGGGATGAAACAACGTTTAAGTTTAGCACGAACGATTATCCATGAACCTTTAATTTTACTTCTCGATGAACCAGTTTCTGGATTAGACCCGATCGCTCGCCTACAATTTCGTGAGATTATTAAAGTCTTACAATCGGCGGGTATGACTATTTTAATTTCCTCCCATGTCCTTAGTGATTTAGCGGAACTTTGTAGTTCTGTGGGTATAATGGAATTAGGTTATCTAGTGGAAAGCACCTCTTTAGAGGAATTAAATCAACGTCTAGCCGGTCAATACTTGCAGATCACGACTCTAGGCAATTTAGAAGCCTTAGAAACCGCTCTTAAACAATGTGTTTTTGTGGAAAGTTGGCAAAGAATTATTAATACTAATACTCTCCGGGTTAAATTTACGGGAACCCTAGAAGATAGTGCTGAATTGTTGAAATCTTTAGTGGTTTCTGGTCTGAATTTAAGCGAATTCTATACTTGCCGCGAAGATTTAGAAACTATTTTCCTAAAACTGGGACATCGACAGGCATCTTGAGGGGAAATAATAATTTTTAAATCTCGGATAGTAACTTTTCGACTAATTTAATTTGCTCCTGACTAAAACCCGCTTCCTTCAGGTGTGCCAGAAACCATTTTTGTCGATAACGACCGTCTAGATACCTAGCCTTTTTATAGGTATCCCGAGCCTTTTTACTATCACCTTGGTCTAAATAAATCATTGCCAAAGCCACAAGAGGATGGGGATTATTCGGCTCTAGTTTAACTGCTTTTTCAGCGTTAGTAATAGCTGAATTAAAATCTTTTAAGCGATGATAGGCGAGGGATAAATTATAGTAGGCGATTTCATTATCGGGTTTTAAATTAGCAGCTTTAGTATGAGTGACTACGGCTTTTTCAAGATGACCACCGACAAGATAAACAATACCCAAAGCATTATAGGCAGCCACATGATCGGGAGCAATTTTAATCGTTTCTTCGAGGGTTGTTTGTGCCGCTAAAGGTTGTTTAGCTAGGTGTTGTGTCCATCCTAAAATTACTCTCCCGTCTAGATGATTGGGGTTTAACTGTAGCGATTTTTTTAAAGCCTCAATACTTTTGATAAAATCTCCCTGTTGACGATACTGTAATCCCAATTGACGATAACGATTAGCAGCTTTAATGTCTGATGGGGAAATAATCGGACTGGGAGAAGGAGAAACGATTATTTTAGCCGTCGGTTCTTTTTTAATAGGAGAGGGGGGACTACAGCCCCAAAAAACCGGGGAACTAAAGATGATCAAAATAGTCAGGAGTCGATAACTATTCATGGGACAATTAATACCAGTCCAATTGTTAAGGGTGTCATCAAATTATGAATTATTCCCCTGAATCCGTGCAACGGCTGCTCGATTCCGATGATTATGGCGATCGCTTATCGGGAGTTAATCAACTGCGTTATTTAGCCCCAGAAATCGCCTTCGAGATGTTACAGCCTGTAATTAACGATAGTAACGCTAGGGTGCGTTATTCGGCGGTAAGTCAGCTAGATATCCTGGGTCATCAGAATCCTGATCTGGCCTTAACTATTCTACGCGATCGCTTGTTGCATGATCCCGAAGCAGACGTGAAAGCGGCCGCGGCCGATGCGATCGGGGGGTTAAAATTAACGGCAGCCTACGATGATCTGGTGGCCGTCTATCAACAATCCTCCGACTGGTTAATTCAATTTAGCATTGTGGCAGCTTTGGGCGAATTGGGGGAACCCCGGGGCTTTGAACTGCTCGAAATCGCCCTAAACTCCGATAATGAATTGGTAAAAACGGCCGCTGTTAGTGCTTTCGGGGAACTAGGCGACCCTCGCGCCGTCTCTTTACTTGTTCCCTTGGCTAATGATGATGACTGGCAACTGCGCTATCGTCTTGCTCAAGCTTTAGGCCGCTTAGGGGGGGAAGAGGCGATCGCTGTTTTGACCCAGTTAACCAGCGATAAAAGCGCCCAAGTCGCCCAAGAGGCCCGCAATAATCTCGTCCAAGGGTGATGCAGAATAGTTAATTTTTGTCAATAGCATTTACAATAAACTTTAATTAAGAATCGTTAACAAAGGTAAAGCGATGAAACAATTTACCCGTTTAATCTTGCTCATCGGTCTCCTCGCGGGGGGCTGTTTCTCTCCCTCAATTGCGATCGCTGATAATCCGGCGGGGGCAATCGTGAGCAAGAATTCACAAGTTAACGAACTACTGCGTCAAGCGCGGCAATTGGTCAAAAATGGCAATTATGGGGAAGCTATAGCCGTTTACGAGCAGGCTGCCGCCCTTGATGGCAATAATGCCAAAATTTTCTCTGGGATCGGCTTTTTACAAACGCGGCAAGGGGATTATAACGCCGCCGCCCAAGCATACCAAAAAGCTTTAAGTCTCGATCCGAGTAATCCCGACTTTTTCCATGCTCTCGGTTATAGTTTGGCTAATATCGGCGATTATGACAATGCCGCCACCGCTTACTACTACGCTATCCAAATAGAACCGAAAAACGTCCAACACTACCTCGGTTTAGGGGTGGTATTATTACGGCAAAAAAACTATGCTAAAGCGGGCGAAGTTTACCAATGGGTTTTAGCTCTCGACCCCAATAATCAGCAAGCCCACGAAATCATGGGTAAAGCCTTGATCGAACAGAATAAAAGCACCGAAGCCCTCGATTTTCTCCAAAAATCCCTGCAAAGATTCCCTAACAATAGTGAATTAAGATTGCAACTGGCCAGCCTTTTGCTCAAACAGGGCGATTTAAATGGTGGAACCCAGATTTTAAAAGAAATAGAACGACAAAATGCAGGAAATTTTTTAATTCAGCTAAAAATAGGGATTTTACTCGAAAAACAAGAGCGTTTTGACGAAGCTCTCCCCTTTTATCGTCGGGCTGTTTTCCTACAACCACAATCTTTGGAAGCACAAGCGGGAATCGGTCGCATCCATCTGGCCAGAAAAGATTATCTTGCAGCAATTATCGCCTATCAAGATTTGGCCGAAATCGCCCCCAATAACGCCGATGTCTATCTTAATCTCGGTCGGGCCTACGCGGGCCGAGGACGAAAAAGAGAGGCGGAGGAGGCTTTTAAGCAAGCGCGAGCGGTTTATGTGCTGAAAAATAATCAATCTGGCCTGGAGGAAGTGGATGTCCTGCTGAAGAAGTTGCTTGAGTGAACCCCAGATCAGTGATCAGCTTCTCAAGGCAACAGGCAAAAGGCAAAAAGCTCTTTTCTTCCAACTCTAACGCAGTCTTAAGGAGTGATTGGCTTCCTTGAGTTTGGTGGGTAAAATGTACTCCATTGATGCAGTCCTGCCAGCGAGCGACTGGAACGAACTACAAAGACACGAAGGACACAAAGATTGATCGCTTCTATATGGGGCTGGCTGAATAATGGTAAAACCCTTTTAAAATAAGGCTTTTGACCTGTTAAAATCCGATGTTCATGCTGCGAAAATAGGATTGGGACTTTCAAAAACCTGGCATTATCCTTATTGTAGTACAAAAATTAGCACAAAAAGGGGCAACAAAGCCTGAAACTGCTGCCTCCTGCCCTCTGCCTGACCCCAGCCTAGTACTTTTTCAGCAAACCCTAATTAGGGGTCTCAAGACCCCCCTGGCGTATTTTTCTCAAGTCCCTAGAGGGGGACAGCCAATGTGATACCATTTTTCTTTATTCGTGGCAGGTATCCTACTCCCCTCTCCCTTTCTAGGAGACGGGTTGGAGGTGAGGGCAATTAACCATCTCTGCCATTACTTTAGAAAAATGGTATGACAGTTGAGGGTGCGGAATGTGGGTTATACCATTTCTCTAAATGAAAACTACACATCGAATTTAAGTCACCCTTTTTAAGGGGGATTTAGGGGGATTAAACTTCTGTAGTCAGACTTTGGAGAATTGGTATTAGATTATGCCAATTTGCTATGTTCCTGTCAGGCAAATCTTAGGACTGGTGAACCTCGGCACTGTGGTAATCTAAAAGATAACTGGTTTGATGAAAATCTCTTAATCTCTCCACTTAATCCCGATTGTGAGTCTCACTTTGCTTTTAATGATGATGGTACAATTAAACCCGCACAAGAAGATGATCAAAAAGCAATTAATACTATCGAAAAGTTGGGATTAAACCTCAATAAACTCAAGGCACTTCGTAAGGCAGCCATCGATCCTTTTTTGGATGAGGAGATAGATAATGCTCAATTACAAGTCTTTGTCAATGGATATTTATGCTTAGATGATCAACAAAGATACAAACCTTTCTGGACAACAATCAAATATTTGTTCAGCGATTTAATTGAATAATTTTTCCTTGACAAAAATACAAGAATTATTATAAAAGTTTAGATAAACCAGAAAAAATATAAAGTCTTATGAAGATTATTCAAGAATTATCTCAAAAGTCAACAATTGATGAGATTCTGTCCAGATAATGGGGATGGAGGGGTGAATCAACCTGATCCGAAAAAGAGATTGTTGTCGAGAGTCGGAGAGAAAAGCAATGAATATCAAGGATACATTACACAATTTTGTCCAGTACCTAACAGAGGCTTTCGCTCGCATTTTTAGTCCCAGCAATGATGAGTATCCCGATGTGGGGATGCAGCCTTTTGATTCTGAACCTTACCATGCTCCCAAGGGTGATTCTTAACTAAAAATGACGGATAATTGCTTTGAGATAAAAGTTATGGGTAGGGATAATAACCCTACCTGATTTTATAGGAAAATAATTAATCCTCTGCTTGCCAATCGGGACAACTATCACTATCCCAACCGTAGGGATGGAAACCGCAGACGAGAAGATTGCCTCCGTAGATATAACCGTGATAATTACGGCAACCGATACAAGCAGCATGGGTGTTAGGATCGGGGTTAACCTTAGGAGTGAGGGTAAAATCCGAGGGTTCGTCTAATTCCGAAAATAGGGATTCATCGAGGTTAAAAAATTCTTCTAATTCCTGGGGTAAAACCTCTTGAATAAACTGTTCCAGATCGATGATAATTTCCTCATTGATTTCTTCAATAGCTTGGGTCACTTCTTGGAAAAAATTTTCAATTCCCAGTGCCACAGTTTCGATCACTTCCCAAAAATCCTTCTGCCAATCGTCCATGTTTATACTTGCATCCCTTGTCTAGTAATAATTAATTATTTGTCGCTAAAATCTAGGTTTTAATCCTGTTGCAGTTTCCGTAATTCCTCCTGAAGACGTTCCACCTGTTGCCGCAATTCATCTACTTTTGGATTGGCTGCCTTGGTGTCTTCCTCATCTTCAATGATTTCTATCCGTCGGGGTTCATGGGGAATATTAGATTCGTTAGCTGTCACCGCTTGCTGTTGTGCCTGTTTTACCAACTCATCGACGTATTTCCTCGCTTCTTCTGCGTTTATTTCGCCACGAGCAATCATCTCATCGGCTAATTTTTGGGCTTGATTTCTTAATTCTTGTAAATTTACTTCAGCTTTTTCGGCGGCATAAGCGGCAATGCCTACGCCCAAATAAACTGCTTTTTTGACTAAATCACCTAAGTTCGCCATAGCAAAAATCCTGAATTGATCGCTCTTACCTACTAGAATAAACGATCCTTCTCCCAAATGGAGATGGGTTTTGGGAGTCAGTGAACAGTGAACAGTAATCGGTGAACGCTTGCACCTCTATCCAAGAGAGCCATCAGTGAACTGAAAACTGATGAGGTAAAGTTTTGTAAAGAGAGGAGGTGGTGGCGACAGCAAAATTGATCGCTATAAAGATTAAATTTTAGTCAAATTGCTGATTTTTAGCCCTCAAAACGACGATAGAGGTTTATTAGGTCAAAAATGACCTAAATAGTTTGATTAAGCTCAAAATAACTAAATATTGCCTATAGCTGCCGGCAGCCAGCTGCTGGCTGAATCGATTTGTGTTCATCCTCAGCAAAGATTTAAACTAAAGAATCGAGACAAGATTCCCGATTTAATCACAAAAAACTATGTTTCCTATTCATCGCCCCCGTCGTCTGCGTCAAACCCCTCAAATGCGCCGTCTGGTGAGTGAAACCGTCTTGACAGCCAATGACTTTATCTATCCTCTTTTCGCCACAACGGGGGAAGGTATTGCCCAGGAAGTGAAATCGATGCCGGGGGTGTACCAATTATCAATCGATAAAATTGTTGACGAAGCCAAGGAAGTGCGTGATTTAGGAATCCCAGCGATTATTTTATTCGGGCTGCCAGAAAGTAAAGACACAGAGGCGACGGGAGCATGGCACGATCATGGTATTGTGCAAAAAGCAGCCACAGCAATTAAAGAGGCAGTTCCCGATCTGCTCATTGTCGCCGATACTTGTTTGTGTGAATATACCAACCATGGTCATTGTGGTTATCTGCAAACGGGAGATTTAACCGGCAGGGTGTTAAACGATCCCACTCTGGGATTATTGCAAAAAACCGCCGTTTCTCAGGTAAAAGCGGGAGTGGATATCATTGCACCTTCGGGAATGATGGATGGTTTTGTGCGGGCAATTCGTCAAGGATTGGATGAGGCGGGTTATAGTGATACACCGATTCTTTCCTATACGGCTAAATATGCCTCTGCCTATTATGGTCCGTTTCGGGATGCGGCTGATTCTACCCCCCAATTCGGCGATCGCAGAACCTACCAAATGGATCCGGGTAATGCCAGAGAAGCCTTAAAAGAGGTGGAATTAGACGTATTAGAGGGAGCAGATATGTTAATGGTAAAACCTGCCCTATCTTACATGGATATTATCTGGAGAATCAAGGAAATGACTAATTTACCCGTGGCTGCCTACAATGTGTCGGGGGAATATTCAATGATTAAAGCGGCGGCGTTAAATGGCTGGATTGACGAAAAACGGGTGACTTTAGAGACTTTAACCAGCTTTAAACGGGCGGGTGCCGATATTATCTTAACCTACCACGCTAAGGATGCCGTGCGCTGGTTAGCAGAGGGTTAAATCGGAAAGGTGACAATTTTTGGCTAACCGATCAGGATAAGGGGGGGTGAGATTGTTACTATTAATTCTAGGGATTACCTGAAAGGGATTAAGTAGTTAGGTATTAAAAACTGTCAGATCCCCCCGCCTATCGTCACCCCCCTTATCAAGGGGGGCAGGGGGGATCAAAGACAAAATCTATCTTCAATTTAATTATAACTACTTACTTAATTCCCACATAATCCTCTAGATTTATGCAACCCAGACCAAGTTCTCTCTACTATCCATCGCCAGGCTGTATTGGTGATGGTGAGATAGGAAGTTTTCCTTAATAGCAACTTAGGTTATACTTCATCTTGATGAGAAACGCTGTAATTATATTCTTTTGCCGCTTGTACTAAGGATAAAAGTTGTCCAGTTTGATCGGTTCCCGATACACTTAAATCACTGTGACAGAGGATAACTTTTTCGCTTACCCTTGCCAATAAATCCCTTAAAACTCTCTGTAAACGGGCCTGATTTTCCTCTAATTCTGCTTCTGTTGTCCAGCGTTGATAGGGACTTTCTCGCCAAAAAATTGGCGCAGCAAAAAGAGTAGCAGCACCTGCTTGTTCCCAGAGTGGAGAAGAACAATCTAGCCAAAAATGCCAACGATGACTAGAACGAAAAGAACGATATTGAAAGATATTGCCTAGGGTAACTGCTGAGGAAGATTTAATAAATTGTCGCACAGGATAGGGATTAGCGGTAATTGTACCACGGCGCAAAAGTTGGATAAACTGATTAATAGTTTCGCTGGGACTTTGAAAAGAGGGTTCACTCTCACGCAAACGGCGATCAATCTCCCAAAAATGTTGGGCAGTTTCCATTAATTCTCGCAAAGCTGCCAAGTGATCGAAGGGCAAATTTTCCCCATCGTTTAATAATTGTTCGATCGCTTGATTTAAGACAAAAATCGGGAAAAGTTTGGCTTCTTGCTGCCGTTTTTTCATCCCTTCGATCCAGCGACAAATTCTTTCGTAGGCAGTACAAGCTTTTTGTCCTAAGCGATCCCAACGGGGAAAAGTTTCGATCGCTAATAAACGGGGATTTTCCAGATCCACTTGATAACAATGATCGGCAATTAATCCAGCGCGAACCGGATCGATATCGGGAATTAAATTTTGTTCTTCATCCCAGCGATAACGGCTAAAAATCACCAGCATTTCCGCTATGGCCTCTTGGGGGGCTAAACGCCCCAAATTTTCATAAACAAGGGCGAAAAGGGTCAATAATGCCCGAATCAGAGGACAACTGATCAGGGGTCGTTGTTCGTTGAGGGGTTGAACGGCTATCCCGGCACCAGTTAAAATTTCCATCAGGCTATAACGGGCGATTTCGTCTAAACCGGGGGCAATAATGGCGATTTCTTCGGCTTTTACTGCTCCTTGCTTGACTGCTTGAATAATAGCTGTGGCTGTCTTCCGTAACAATTCAGCGCGAGAGGTGGTTTGTAGGGAGATGAATTGATCGGGAAGATTGCCAAGATAGTTACCGTCGCTGATTAAGGAGAGAATCGTCTCGCTAAACTGAGCCGCTAACCCGTTATTGGTAGATAATGGCATAATTTGACAGCGTGCCGCTAATTTTTGTAGATAATCGGGATCGGCAGTTAATCCTAAGCGAATTTTTCCCTGGGGATTGTAGGTAAAAACGCTAAAACAATCATGATCGAGGAAAAAACTGAGTAAATCCTTGGCAATAGCCGGATAATCGTCCACATCGTCCGCAAAAACTCCCCGGAAGCGTTTTAATAGTTGCTGTTGATAGCGACTATCAGGGAATAAATAGCGCCAATAGAGTTCGTAGATGATACCATAACTTAATAAACCACGTTCTAGAGACCAATCACGCCATTGAATGATTAATTCTCCCACTTTTTCTGGTGTTTCCTGCTCATTAATCGCTAAAACTCGTTTTAGATCTGTTTCTGATAATCCTTCGGCTAATCTTTCGGGTATCTTTTCTGCGGGAACACCACTAGCACCGGCTAATTGTAACAAATCGAGAACTTGACGGACGAAACGATATTCATTTATGCTAGTAAGCTGGAAGAATTCGGCGATTGCTGGTTGCCAGAGACGGGTGGCGAGTTCCTGCTCCGTTTCTGGGCGTAATCGGCGGGGAAATTGCGCTTTTAGCCCCAAAAACTCGAAAATTAACGGCCAAAACAGGATGACTTCATCGGTGAGAAAACCTAAAGGGGTTTTACAGAGAATCGGATAGCTACCCCTAACAGCAATGGCTAATCGATCGGCTAATTCCCGTTTATTATCATCGTTGGCAGCGAAAACTAAGATCGATCGAGGAAGGGGGGATGATTTTGAGCGATCGCGAGACACCCAGCGCCGAAATTCCCCGACTAAAGTGGTGGTTTTTCCCGATCGCGTGCCACCTTCGATCCAAATTGGTATGATTGACATCGTTTTTTCTCGATTGTATTTGTTAAGATGACTGATCGGTACTCTAGCTTTTCTCCCTTGTGGAAGTAATTGTTTCCTATGAATCTTAATCGGATTTTGCAAGGTGTTAATCAATGGTTATTACAAACTCCTGAACGTTCTTTAGATGAGGCGTATCATGCAGCTTTGAAGATTAAGGAGATAGAAGACAAGCATTTTCAAGGGCGAAAAGTGGCGAATGGGTTCTCGAATTATGGCAGCAGCACTAATTCCTATTTTATCGCAGAAGTTAAAGGTTATCTGCAAAAAATTAAAGTCAGATTGACGGAGTTTAAAGCTAGTCGCTCGATCGTGAATACCTTCGGTCCCAATCAACCGACAATTAATAATGGGGTGATTACTGTCACCACAGATGTTTGTCTGAAAAAACTTCAGTTTATCGATAGTGTTATCGGAAAATATCAAGATAATTATTGGCAAGAAGATCTGCAAGATGTTCCCAAAAGTCTCCAGAACCGAAATTTTGAGCAGGAAACAGCCAAAAATAAAACTTCCAGGAATCGCTCTTTTTTAGCGGCGGGTAGTCTTGAAGATGAGGAAATAATCAAAAGTAATAAATCCCAAAAAGCTACGGAAAAACCGGGGGTTTTACCCCGTTCTTTTGTCAACACTTTTAATCGCATTAAACAGGAAATCGATCCGCAAGCGGAGGAATCGGAGGAGGCAGTTTTAAAGAAATTTCGCAATTCTCGTTATAAAACAGCCATTTCCCTCAAGTTTATTTTACTGTTAATTATTGTTCCTTTATTAACCCAGCAATTAACCAAAACTTTCCTAATTACCCCCTTGATTAATAAATATTTCCAACAACAGGAACAGTTTATTTTTATCAATCAGGATTTAGAAGAAGAGGCTTTTTCGGAATTGAGAAGATTTGAGGAAGCTTTACATTTTCGAGGTATGATTGGTTTAAGTCCCAAATTATCTAACGAAGAAATCGAGGGAGAAATTACTAAAAAAGCGGCGGTACTAAGTGAAGAATTTCGCCAACGAGGTCTAAATGCGATTGCTAATATTTTCGCCGATATTTGTTCCTTGATTGCCTTTGGGTTTGTTATCGCTTTTAGTCGTCGAGAAATCGAGATTGTCAAGTCTTTTCTGGATGGCATTCTCTATAATCTTAGCGATTCAGCTAAAGCTTTTTTAATTATTCTCTTTACCGATATATTTGTCGGTTTCCACTCTCCCCACGGTTGGGAAGTGATCCTAGAAGGGTTAAGTCGTCATTTCGGTTTACCGGAAAATCGCGAGTTTAATTTTCTCTTTATTGCCACTTTTCCCGTTATCTTGGATACAGTCTTAAAATATTGGATTTTCCGTTATCTCAATCGCATTTCTCCCTCGGCAGTGGCTACCTATCGTAATATGAATGAATAGGGTAAAATCAGGGAGAAACTTGATAATTTACCCTTCTAATTTGGGGGGATAATTTGGCTGCATCTCACATTTGCAGAAATACCGACAATCAGCAATTATCAGTGACTCTTAAATTATTACAGATATATCAGCAGCTGTTTGTATGCATCCCACCGAAAAACTAATGCGCGGGGTGTTTTTCAGCTATTTATTCCGAGAAATCGACTAAAAACGATGCCAGATAAGAATTTGAGAGAATAACATTGGAGAGAGTGAAAGGTCCCTAGGGAGCGTTGATTCATGAATCAACCTACAAAGCACGACGTTTTGAAAAATGCAATATCTCTCTTCAATTTAATCATAACTACTTACTTATGATAAAATGCTGTCAAGGTCAGGGAGGGAAAACTTGCAATTATTCACCCGATAAAATAACTGATAGCCGAGATGAAACCCTGTTACTGTATTAATCCCAATTGTTATCAACCAGACCATCCGAGTAATAATAACTCGAATACTCGTTACTGTCAAAGTTGCGGCTCTGAGTTGTTGTTAAATGGTAAATATAGGGTGAGTCGGTTATTGAGTGATACGACCGGTTTTGGGGTTGTTTATGAGGCTTTTGAAGGTTTTACAGCCAAAATCCTCAAGGTATTACAAGAAAAATGGAATAATGACCCGAAGGCAGTGGAATTATTTAAACGGGAATATGACGTTTTATTAGAGTTGAGTCGTCAAAATGTCACCGGTGTTCCTCGCGCAGATGCCTATTTTCAATATTCCACAAGGGAGGGGAAAAGATTACACTGTTTAGTTATGGAAAAAGTGGAGGGGATTAATTTAGAACAGTGGCTAAAGCAGTATGATAATTTAAGTCAAAAACGAGCCTTAAAATGGCTGAGAGAAACCACTTTAATTCTCGATAAAATTCATCAACAGAATTGGCTGCATCGAGATATTAAACCCCCTAATATAATGTTGCGGAATAGTGGCGAGTTGGTGTTAATTGATTTTGGCACAGCAAGGGAAGAAACCCAAACCTATCATCAAAAGGTCAAAGGTCAACAAGTAACAGGTATTACCTCAGCCGGATATACACCCAATGAACAACAACATGGCCAAGCAGTGATTCAATCAGATTTTCATGCTTTAGGACGAACTTTTGTGCATTTATTAACGGGAAAACATCCCTTAGAAATTTATGATCCGATTAATGATGTTTTACCTTGGCGAGAAGAAACGGAAAATATTCACCCGTTATTGTTGGATTTTATTGATGAGTTGATGGGAAGATTACCCAGGAATAGACCAGCTAATACTAGGGTTATTTTACAGCGTTTGGATGAGATTGAACGGCAATTAAAGTTACCTCCTATAACTCCTACTATAACATCTCCACCACCAAATCCGCAGCCTGTTGTAACTCAAAAACAACCGCCAGTTATTCCTAAGATTAATCCTTCTCCGCCGGTTTCACCAGTACCTGCACCCCAAAAATCACCAGTACAACTGGTTAAAAATAATAATCTGAGAAATGGATTAATTGCGATTGGCGGAGTTTTGCTAATAATGCAAGGGTATGGATATTTAAAATATAAAAGATTTCCTGTTACTCCTCAATTTTTAATCTCTGGCTTAGTTGATAATCCCTCTCTTTATAAAACCCTTACTGGTCATTCTCACTTGGTTACGTCAGTAGTATATAGTCCCGATGGCCGCTATTTAGCTAGTGGAAGTTATGACGATACTATCAAAATTTGGGAGGTAGCAACGGGAAAACAATTGCGTACCCTTCCCGGTCATTCTGACTCGGTTCGGTCAGTGGTATATAGTCCCGATGGCCGCTATTTAGCTAGTGGGAGCGTTGACAAAACTATCAAAATTTGGGAGGTAGCAACGGGAAAAGAATTGCGTACCCTTACTGGTCATTCTCGCGGGGTTAGTTCAGTAGCATATAGTCCCGATGGCCGCTATTTAGCTAGTGGTAGTGGGGACAAAACTATCAAAATTTGGGAGGTAGAAACAGGAAAAGAATTGCGTACCCTTACTGGTCATTCTATAGGAGTTTTGTCAGTAGCATATAGTCCCGATGGCCGCTATTTAGCTAGTGGGAGTTATGACTATGACAAAGGTGACAAAGGTGACAAAATTATCAAAACTATCAAAACTATCAAAATTTGGGAGGTAGCAACGGGAAAAGAATTGCGTACCCTTACTGGTCATTCTAACGGGGTTACGTCAGTGGCATATAGTCCCGATGGTCGCTATTTAGCCAGTGGGAGTTGGGACGATACTATCAAAATTTGGGAGGTAGCAACGGGAAAAGAATTGCGTACTCTTACTGGTCATTATGGGGAGGTTTACTCAGTAGCATATAGTCCCGATGGCCGCTATTTAGCCAGTGGGAGTGGGGACAATACTATCAAAATTTGGGAGGTAGCAACGGGAAAAGAATTGCGTACTCTTACTGGTCATTCTAGCGGGGTTTTGTCAGTGGTATATAGTCCCGATGGTCGCTATTTAGCTAGTGGTAGTTGGGACAATACTATCAAAATTTGGCGGGTGGGACAGTAAAGTTGTGTTGGGGGTGACAGCAATAACTTTTGTCTATCAAAAATGAGCGACACTTGCGGGAAACCCAACTGCACCGATGTCTTTTAAAATGTTGGGTTTTGGCTCAAATTATTGAATCGAGCAGTTTTCTCCTAAATAGGGTATGCGGCAAAAAGTACGGGCGAAGCATTCGGATAGAAAATCTACAGTTTCACCGATAGGTTATTGTCCGAATGCTTCGCCCCTACAGGACGCGGGCCGATAAAGACGCAAGATTTTGAACGACGATTCTCTCACAATCTTGCACCTGTGGGAGCGAGAAAAGCCACAAAATCTCTACCTTGCTTACATCTCAAATTTATTCAGCAAACCCTATATAATGTGTATATTAACAATCTACTATACACAACTAGGAATAGGATGATGACTAACATTATCATTGATGACCAACTCATGGCTGATGCTCTTAAAGCTACTGGTTTAAAGACTAAACAAGAAGTTGTTGAATTGGGTCTTAAGACTTTGATTCGGCTCAAACAACAGGAGAAAATTAAAGCCTTTAAAGGTAAGCTTAAATGGGAAGGAAACCTTGAGGAAATGAGGCACAATCAATGATTCTTACGATGTCGTTAAAGAATGTTGGGTTTCGCTCAAATTATTGAATCGAGCAGTTTTCTCCTAAGTATTAAAGCACTCAACTCAACCAAAAAGATTGATCTCAGCTACTAGGACGATAACTGCGACTGAAGAAAACTGTAACCACGATCAAATCGGGGAATCATCCTACAGTTGAATTGATTCAGTTCTTCAACAATGTCAGGACTATCAAAGTCTTTTGAGTTTCGATTCAAAAAACACGCCTGCTGTGGCTGATAACGTCGTAAATGATGAAGTACCGAGGCATAGACAAGAGCATCTTGTGGCGTTAAATCATATATCTTTTCATAAGATGCTGCTTCGATTAAAATATCAGCAGTAAGTGCCACAATTTCTCCTACCTTGAGGAGGCGTTCTCGATATTTATTAAAACGATGTCGTTCTTCTTCATTGCTTTGCACCATTAAACTAGCAATATCTTGAATACTCTTGATCCGACTTGCATAAGAAGCTGTGCGTGAAAGTTGACGTAACTCAGTATCTAGTAACTGTTGAAGTTCCCGACGACTCTTTGCTTGACGAGTCAGTTTTTCGTGAGGTTCAGCTAGACTATATGCTGGAATAATTAGTTTGGCTTGTCCTGTTTCACAAAGTTGCAGAATCTGCTCACAGCTTAGACACTGCTCTTGCTCGAAGGTTAGCTCTAAAACAAAATTTGTTTCAACATAGATATTCACGCCGCTGCCTCACGCTGAAATTTTCCTCCAGCTAAAGCAGCATACAACCCTGAATCAATCAACCAACGCTGAGAATCATCGAGAGCTTCAGGCGGCTTTTCAGAATAAATAATCTCTCCCAACCAAGAAGCAACAATTAGTTCAAGACTTTGCCTACTAATTTGGTCATTCGTTACCCCTGCTCGTTGAAAATAAGGCTGAAGAATGGGACTGGCATCAATCATATAACTAGGTTCACTCTGCTCCTGAAAAGCCCCAACATTACTCCATAAGTAAAATCTGTCAGGAAAGACCAGCAAAAAATAGGGAGCCTTGGCAAAAGTACCGTGTGCCAGAATATTGCGTCGGAGTTTTGCCGCCCATTCTTGGGATACGTTGGTTTTGCACTTGACCTCAACCACAAGAGCGAGTTGACCATTGCGGTTATTAACTGCTAAATCCCAGCCAGAAGCCATAAGATGAACTGATGAAACCATACACAGCACTCCGGGTAAAATTATTGATGAACGATGATTGAGTTGCGACTCATTTCTATTAAGGAATGTTGAGTAAAAAGTGCTTTTATTTGGGTTAGATTATTCTGAAATAATGCTTCTAATTCGACATTCGTAATATTACCAGTAGTCACTAGCAGAAGCTTATAAGGTTCTTGATTAATCAAAAATGAATCAAGAAAATCTCTGTCTTCGGTAATGACAATTCGATTTTGTTGAATTGAAAGAGCGTTAATTTCTGCATCTGTCGTGGCATTTTGTTGGGGTAAATCTTTAGTATGAATTGTACCATGACCAGCAGCTTGCAAAAAACGAGCTAAACGAACTGGCAATTGGGCATCGACTAAAAAGTTCATGGTGCAATTTGGTAGATGCTTTTTACCTGAGTTAATCGAGTGGCAAACAATAACGCCGCTAGAATATCCTCCCGTTCTAAATCATCGTAGTCGGCTAAAATGTCTTCGATACTCATGCCAGAACTAAGTAATTCTAGGATAAATTCAACAGGATAACGCAATCCTCGAAGGCAAGGTTTGCCATGACAGATATTTAAATCGAGGGTGATTCGCTGCAAAAGTTGGTTTTCCATAGGTAATTCAGTTGCTTGTAATCGTCCAATCTTCTGCTCTTAAACCGGCAATTTGCCCAAAATCTGAGAGATTTCTCGTCAGCAGGATAGCCTGATTAACCATTGAGATAGCAGCAATCTTCAAATCCATCGAACCCAAACGAGGGTAAGTTACCCGAAGTTCTTGAAAAACTTGACCTGCCTTTTCATCAAAGCCGACAATGGGAATCGTGCGATAATTAGCGAGGTGCTTTTCTAGCCTTCGATAGGCAACAACTTGGGTTTCAATCGAATTTGCCTTGGCTATGTAACTGAGCCATCCCCGCATTTGTTCTTCGTAGGTGATAATTGTGGTGGCAACTTCGCTGCTCGTAATAGCAGCCAGTTTTTTCAGCAATTGTTGTGCCGGTTGACACCCGCGATCGAGAATGCTAATATGATCGGTGTCAAGGAGATACATTTCAGGGTTCGGATGCTTCCTCGGCTAATGGTTTTAGAGACTGGCGGTACTCTTGACCAAACTGCATTGCCTCTTCGTAAACCGGATCTTCAGCAAAAGTGCCGACAATTTTTTCCCACCAGGGAGTTTCGCTGACAGTAGGTAGCAAACGCTTAAGCAGTGCTACTTCAGCTTCTAAAGCTGCTAGTCTTATCTCTAGATCAGTGCTTAACATGGTTGACATATCCTCCCATTCTGCTCTTGCTCAAAGGTTAGCTCTAAAACAAAATTTGTTTCAACGCCAGAAGCCATACGATGAACTGATGAAACCATACACAGCACTCCGGGTAAAATTACCGATGAACGATTGTACACAATTCTGTCTTTAAGTCAAGTGGCTTTACAAAACTTTAAGCAATTTCTTGACAAAATTTAACCTTTTTTCTCATTTTTGAACCCTCAAAAATTAATTATGCAAGAGGTTTAATCTACTATACACAACTAGGGATACTACGAGAACTAACACTGTCATTGTTGACATCCTCGCCGCCGTAAACGGACGGTGATTCCCAAACCTCACGATTTAGGCTTCGGCCGTGAGCTCAGCGTTCGACCGAGCTCACGCCGAGGTCCGAACGGTTTCTGCTTCTTTCCCGTTCGGCTGACGCTCACGGCGGAAGCCTTGCGGGGTTCCGCACCTGCCTTAACAGATTTACTCTGTTCTGGTCTTATGGTCGCTCTACAGACTGACACCGCAAGCCCTGCGGCCAAAATATTTTTACTGGCGTTAATATCTCGGTCATGGTGTGTCCCACAGTTCGGACAGTCCCACTCTCGAACATTTAACGGCAGCTCTTTCACAATATACCCACAATTACTGCACCGTTTAGAACTGGGAAACCATCTATCTATTTCGATGTAATTTCTGCCGTACCAACGGCATTTATAGGCTAATTGTCGAATGATTTCTCCCCAGCTTACATCAGATATTGCCTGAGATAATTTCGGGTTTTTGACCATATTCTTGACGGCTAAGTTCTCAACCACAATCGTTTGGTTTTCACGGACTAATTGAGTGGTTAGCTTATGTAAATGGTCTTTTCTACTATCGGTGATTTGAGCGTGAATCCTAGCTACTTTGATTCTTGCTTTTTCCAGATTTTTTGACCCTTTCTGTTTTCTAGACAGATTTTTTTGTGCTTTTCGCAGTCTCCGATAATGCTTTTTAAAATGCTTAGGATTAGATACTTTATCGCCATTGCTAGTAATCACGAGGCTACTAATTCCTAAGTCAATTCCGATGGCTTTATCTGTTACTGGTAGAGGCTTAATCGTTGGGTCATCAAATCTTATTGAAATATGCCAACGTCCAGAAGGATGTAATCTGACTGTTACTGTACTTGGGTCACAGCTTTCTGGTATTTGTCTTGACCATCGAATAGGTAAAGGTTCTGTGCATTTGGCTAAATAGATTTGTTTGTCTTTAAATTTAAAGGCTGATTTGGTAAATTCGGCACTTCCTCCCTGATGTTTTTTCTTAAAGTTAGGATACTTAGTACGACCAGCAAAGAAGTTAGTAAAAGCTGTTTGTAAATGTCTTAACCCTTGTTGTAAAGGTACACAGCTTACCTCATTGAGAAAGTCTAATTCTTCTTGCTTTTTCCAATCGGTTAGCATTGAAGAAGTTTGAGCGTAGCCTACTCTTTCTTGCTTTTCGTACCAAGCTTGTGTTCGTTCGTGGAGAGCTTTGTTGTAAACTAATCTTACACAGCCCAAAGTGCGCCGCAATAGCGACTCTTGTTCTGGTGTCGGGTAAAATCGGTAAGAATAGGCTTTTTCCATACCTCACATTTTAGCATATATTTCGTAAACGATGCTCATATTTAACAGTAAAGCCGTCGTTCTACGACGGGGTTTCAGACCCAAATTTTCGATGACCAACTCATGGCTGATGCTCTTAAAGCTACTGGACTCTCCTATTCTTTGTGTGATAAATTTAACTTCTATAGTAGTGATCGATCTTTGTGTCCTTTGTGTCTCTGTGGTTCGTTCCCCTCACTATTTATTGCCGGCAGTCTTCATTGACTATCTAGAGCAAAAAAAAACCAGTCTTCCCTAATTTTTCGGGAAAACTGGCCAAGCTAATCTTGAGATTTTAACCGACGTTAGCGGTTTGTTTTTGGCTAAAAAATGCCGCTAAAACCTGTTGGGCAATCTGGGGACTGGTTAAACCCAAATCAGCGAAGGATTCCTCTGGTTTTGCGTGGTCCACTAATTTATCGGGAACCCCGAAACGCTTGACTGGAACTAGAATATTAGCATCCTGTAAAGCTTCCAAAACCGCAGAACCAAAACCACCCATCAAACAACCTTCTTCTAAAGTCACCACCTTACCAAGACGTTGAGCAAGGGGAAAGATAAGTTCTGTATCAAGGGGCTTGACAAAACGAGCATTAACCACTGTGGCTTCGATGCCGTGTTCGCTGAGGATTTCGGCCACCTGTAGGGAAGTGTTGACCATAGTGCCGTATCCTAACAGGAGAATATCATCGCCACTGCGGAGAATTTCGCCCTTACCGATGGGTAAAGCTTCCCAACCCTCTTCCATCAGGGGAACCCCTAAACCGTTGCCCCGGGGGTAACGCATGGCAATGGGGCCGCTGGTATGATTAATCCCCGTTACGACCATTCTTTGCAGTTCCGCCTCATCTTTCGGGGCCATAATGGTCATATTGGGGATACAACGCAGGTAGGCGATATCGTACATACCTTGGTGGGTCGGTCCATCGGCCCCGACAATACCGGCCCGGTCCATGCAGAAGAAAACCGGTAGATTTTGAATGCAGATATCGTGAATAATCTGATCAAAAGCCCGCTGCAGGAAAGTAGAGTAAATGGTGACAACCGGGCGCATTCCTTCGCAAGCAAGACCACCAGCGAGAGTAACCGCGTGTTGTTCGGCAATTCCCACATCGATATACTGTTTCGGTAGTTTTGCCTGAAATTTATCTAATCCCGTCCCAGTGGCCATAGCGGCGGTGATACCGATAATGCGCGGGTCATTTTCCGCTAATTTAGTGAGAGTATGCCCGAAAACTTTAGAATAAGCCGGAGGTTTCGGTTTACTGGAGGGAATCGGTTTACCCGTGGCTAAATTAAAGGGATTTTGGGCATGATAACCCACTTGATCTTTTTCGGCCCATTCGTAGCCTTTGCCTTTAACGGTGGCAACGTGGACGAAAACCGGTCCGTGGACCTTATGGGCCTGTTTAAAAGTGGCGATTAATTCGGGAATATTATGACCATCAATCGGGCCAAAATATTTAAAGCCCAATTCCTCAATCACTGCGCCAACCTTGGGAACTGCTAACCGTTTCATTCCTTCTTTGACTCGTTCCATTTCGGGAGTGAGGGAGTCACCGAAGAAGGGTAGATTTTTAAATTGTTCTTCGAGATTATCGGCGATAAACTGGACGGGTTCGCTCAGACGCACTTTATTGAGATAGCGGGAAATTGCCCCGACGTTGGGGGAAATGGACATCTCGTTATCGTTGAGGATAACCATGATGTTGGTGTTCGGTAAATGTCCAGCATGGTTAATCGCTTCTAGGGCCATACCCCCGGTTAAAGCGCCATCCCCGATGATCGATACTACCTTGAAATCTTCTCCCTTGGCATCCCGGGCTAAAGCCATTCCTAACCCCGCAGAAATGCTCGTGGAGGCGTGTCCAGCCCCAAAATGGTCAAATTTGCTCTCGCAACGTTTTAGATAGCCCGCAACGCCGTTTTTTTGGCGCAGGGTGTGAAAATCGTTATAGCGACCGGTGAGGAGTTTATGCGGATAAGCTTGGTGTCCCACGTCCCAAAGGACTTTATCTCGATCGAGATCGAGGGTTTGGTAAAGGGCGATCGTTAGTTCTACGACTCCTAACCCCGGTCCCAAATGTCCACCGGTAGCGGCGATCGTCTGGAGGTGTTTTTCGCGAATCTGACGGGCAATATCTTCTAATTGACGGAGTGATAAACCATGTAACTGGTTGGGATGAGTAATTTCACTTAGGTGCATATCGGCTTCTTTTTCAAAGTAGTTTATCCCTATACCAACTGTATAGGATTTTCAGCCTGAGATGAGGGAAAATCTAGGCTAATCTGGCCGCCGTGCGTAAAATTTGGCCGGCTAACATGGCAGCCCCAAAACCATTATCTATATTAACCACACCGATGCCGACCGCGCAGGAATTGAGCATAGTTAACAAAGGAGCAATACCACCGAAACTGGTTCCGTAACCGATACTGGTGGGAACGGCGATCACCGGGCGATCAACTAATCCTGCTACCACACTTGGTAAGGCTCCTTCCATTCCCGCAACAACAATTAACACATCGGCGGCATCCAATAGATGGCGATGATTCAAGAGTCGATGAATTCCCGCTACCCCCACATCCCAGAGACGCTGCACGGAAAAACCGCATAATTGAGCAGTAACCGCCGCCTCCTCCGCTACGGGAATATCGGCAGTTCCCGCCGTTAGGATGGAAATTATCCCTTTTGGGGGATTTTCTGGAGCGGCTGCGGCAATGGCACAGATGCGGGCTAAGGGATAATAAACTAAGTCTGTTACCTGTTCCTGTAGCTGGGCTGCTATCTCTGCTTCAATGCGGGTGGCCATAACCACGGGACTATTTTGACGCAATACACCGATAATTTGGGCGATTTGAGCGGTGGTTTTACCCGGTCCCCAGATAACCTCCGGAAATCCCGTTCTTAATTGACGATGATGGTCAATTTTAGCAAAGTCTTCCACCGGTTCAAAGGCCAGATGTTTAAGTTTATCTAAGGCTGTCTCCGGGTTAATTTCTCCCCTGGCAACGGCGGTCAGCAGCGATCGCAAATCGGCAGCATGGAACATGATCAGTTATCAGTTATCAGTTATCAGTTATCAGTTATCAGTGGGTAAGTTAACAGTTATCAGATTTGAGTTTTAAGTGAGCAGTATGTGTTAAGTGACCAGTATTAAATAGCAGTTTCTTGCCATCTTTTCACTGTTTACTGATCACTGATTACTGATTACTGCTCACTGCTCACTGCTATTAGGAGGCCATGGTGGCTGCGGGACGACGGCGGCGATAAGTACGATTGTTCGCTGGTTCCGTTGCCGCCGCTTGCAGGAGGAAAATCACTAGGGGTTGACTCTGTAACTCCCGTTTGATTAAACGTTGCAAAGTCGTCTCGATTTCGGCCCGCAAACGGTCCCAATCCGGGGACCCCGTGGCGGTTTTAAATTCACCGATGCGATCGCTTAAACAGCGTTCGATCGCCCGAATAATTAACTGATTCAGCAGCGAGATTTCCACTTTTGTCACCACACCGCGCAAATTAATCTCTGGAGGTGCGCTTAATTGTCCCTCAGCGTTAACGAAGGCGGCGATCGTAATCACACCATCTTCGGCTAATTGTTGTCTTTCCTGCATAATGTGTTCGTGGACCACACCTGCTTGATCAACTAACTCGATTCCCGAAGGCACTGGTGCGCCGATGGCAATGCGATCGCCAGTTAACTCGATCGTGTCACCATTTTTGACAATCACCATATTTTCGGCGGGAATCCCCATACTTTGGGCCATCTGAGCGTGTTTGACCAGCATTCGGTGTTCTCCATGCACTGGCACAAAAAACTTCGGCCGGGTCAAAGATAGCATCAATTTATGGTCTTCTTGGGAACCATGGCCGGAAACGTGAATTCCCTTATCGCGTCCGTAAACCACGTTAGCACCCTGCATCATTAAGCGATCAATTGTATTGACTACAGCGATGGTATTACCCGGAATCGGATTAGCGGAAAAGACAATCGTATCTCCCTGACGCACGCGAATATGAGGATGTTCACCCTTAGAAATCCGCGTCATGGCCGCTAAAAGTTCCCCCTGGGAGCCTGTGGTTAAAATAACGATTTTTTCATCGGCTAAATTGCGGGTCGCTTTCAAGGGTTCAAACAGATCATCGGGACATTTTATATACCCCAAATTGCGCGCATGAGCGATGACATTTAACATCGATCGACCCACTACCACCACTTTCCGGTTAAATTTCTGGGCCAATTTCAACACCAGATTAATCCGATGCACCGAGGAAGCAAAGGTAGTGATCATAATCCGTCCCGTTGCTTGGTTAAAAACCCGCTCTAAACCGGGATAAACGGAAGCTTCCGAGGGAGTATAACCGGGTACTTCCGCGTTAGTGGAATCACTCAATAAACATAGCACCCCTTTCTCGCCATGTTCGGCAATTTTTTGCAGATCAAAGAATTCCCCATCCACAGGAGTATGGTCAATTTTAAAATCTCCCGTGTGAATAACTACCCCTAAAGGAGTGTGAATTGCTACACAAAAACTATCGGCGATCGAGTGGGTATTGCGGATATATTCCACCATGAAAGATTTACCTAAACGCACCATTTGCCGAGGAACTACGGTTTCTAATTTGGTACGATTTGCTAATCCTGCTTCTTCCAATTTATCCCGCAATAAAGCCATCGCTAGGCGCGGACCGTAGATAATTGGCACATCAAATTGTTTGAGATGGTAGGGAATGCCACCGATATGATCTTCGTGACCGTGGGTGACGATCATACCCTTAATTTTATGGCGATTTTCCCTTAGATAAGTCATATCGGGAAGCACTACATTGACCCCGTGCATATCATCGGAAGGAAAAGCTAAACCAGCATCCAGGAGAATAATCTCATCATCGTACTCAAAAACACAGGTGTTTTTGCCGATTTCGTGTAATCCTCCTAGGGGAATGATCTTTAGTTTTGCTTGGGTTTTATCTTGATTCATTAGGTATCCTTTGATGGTAAGTTATGGTGATTTTTCAGGTGGTTTTTTTTGGACGGGAAATCTCAAAAAATGAATAGTTAGAATAAGTCGAACTAGGGAAATAACACCTAGCTAAATTCACTTAGTATCAATACTTTCTAGCAGTTCTAAACTATATTTCTTTTCTTCTAGTTAAGCTATTAATATTATAACCTACTTTCTCGAAAAATCCCAGTTTAGTGGGCAAGAATTTCTAGTATTTTTCTAGATTAAAGCCAATTCTTGCATAATTTTTGCTAATCCTTCTTCTAGTTCGGGACTTAAGGAACATAAAGGAAGTCTTAGACCCCCCACTTCCCAACCGACTAGATTTAAGGCCGCTTTAATTGGAATTGGATTAGTGGCACAGAATAAACCTTTAAATAGGGGAAATAATTTCAAGTTAATCTCGATCGCTTTGGCCGCATCTCCGGTTAATAAAGCTTGAATCATCCCTTGGATTTCTTCTCCTACTAGATGACTAGCAACACTGACCACTCCCACCGCACCACAGGTCATCAGGGGTAAGGTGAGAAAATCATCGCCGGAATAAATAGCGAAATTTTCAGGAGTATGACAGTAAATCTTGCAGGTTTGTTCTAAATTACCACTAGCTTCTTTTACCGCCACAATATTATCAACTGCTGCCAGTTTAATAATCGTTTCTGGGGTCATATTTTGACCCGTACGACCAGGGATATTATAAAGCATTACCGGCAGATCGGGACAAGCTTTGGCAATGGCACAAAAATGCTCATATAAACCCTCTTGGGGAGGTTTATTGTAGTAGGGAACCACTTGTAAAGAGCCATCTAAACCCAGTTTAGCAGCCTGTTGGGTCGCTTCGATCGCTTCGGAAGTGGAATTAGAACCCGTCCCCGCAATCACTTTTCCCCGACCATTAACCGCTTTTTTGACAATACTAAATAGTTCGTATTCTTCCTGCCAACTTAGGGTGGGTGATTCTCCCGTCGTCCCACAGACCACTATACCATCGCTACCGTGAGTAACTAGATAATCGGCCAATTTTTCCACCAGGGCATAATTAACTTGACCCTCGACGGTGAAGGGTGTCACCATCGCCGTAATTACTCGTCCAAAATATGTTTCACTCATTGATTAGTTATCAGTTATCAATTATCAGCTTCTGAAGGCAACAGGCAACAGGCAAAAGAAAGAATCTGGCAATCCTCCTACCTAAAAAGAAGGGTAGAAACTAAGTACATCGAAGCTTTTAGCTTAACAAATTAGGTTTTAGATTCGGCCTTTGTTATCAGTTTGCGAGCGATCAGCAATCAGCTTTCAGACTTTACTTATCCGGTTAATTAGCTATTTTTCTAATTATTATCGCCTTGATTTAGCTGAAGGCTGATCGCTTAATTATCAAACTGTTGCTAATCTTGAACCGACGAGATTTTTCTTGACTAAAAGTTCGGCAATTTGTACGGCATTTAAAGCCGCACCCTTGCGAATTTGATCGCCGCATAGCCACAATTCTAGACCGTTAGGATGGGATATATCTTGACGAATACGTCCCACTAATACTTCATCGCGACCGGTAGCATCAATTGGCATGGGAAAATAATTAGCGTCCCAATCTTCCACTAATTTTACCCCCGGAGCGGACTGAAGAATTTCTCTAGCCTTCACCACAGAAAAAGGCCGACTAAATTCTAGGTTAACCGATTCCGAATGGGCCCGCAGGACGGGAACCCTCACACAGGTGGCACTAACCCGCAGCTCTGGACAAGCAAAAATCTTGCGGGTTTCGTTGACCATTTTCATTTCTTCCTCGCAGTACCCCTGACCATTAATCGGGGTATTGTGGGGAAAAAGATTAAAAGCGAGGGGATAGGGGAAGGAATTAGTGGGAGGTTGCCGATTATCAAGAATTGCTTGCGCTTGCTGTTTTACCTCCTCCATGGCTCGCGCTCCAGCACCACTAGCGGACTGATAAGTAGAAACTACTACTCGCTCGATCGCCTGTACTTGGTGGAGAGGCCAGATCGCCACTCCTAAAAGAATTGTCGTACAGTTGGGATTAGCGATAATGCCCCGGTGATTGTCCACACTGTCGGGATTGATTTCCGGGACAACTAAAGGCACTTCGGGATTCATGCGAAAAGCACTGGAGTTATCGATAATCGTCGCACCCGACTCGACAATAGTTTTCGCCCAAGCTTTCGAGGTGGACCCCCCCGCAGAAGCAAGAACTATATCCACGTCCTGAAAAGAGCGCTCGTTTACCGCTTCGATGAGGAGACTTTCGCCCCGAAAATCGAGGGTTTTTCCAGCAGAACGCTCGGAAGCCAGTAATTTTAGACTAGCGAGAGGAAATTGACGACTAGCTAATAACTCTAGTAATTCCGTTCCCACGGCCCCGGTGGCTCCTAAAATAGCGACCCGTACTTTTTGACTCAAATTGTGTGACCTCCTGACGAGTTGGGTGATGATAATGATCCGAAGAAATCGTTACAGTAAAAAATCTTTTTTGTCCACCGAGTTATTCTCAAGCTTGGATTGATCGGCTTTTGATCAGCAAAATTTTCTGATTGGGCTTAACTGCCCCAAGGACGGAATAAATTAAATATACCCCATTGACCGCTAAAATAAAAAGATTGTGACAGCTTGGGGAACAACTGCAGCTATTCCCCTAGAATATCATGAGCGGGACGGATCCACCGCAGGCGTAAACACCGCTCACCCTATTATAAACGTTCCTTGTCGTAAGAGCTAGAAAAATCAATGAAAGTTATTCAGGAAAAGCTTCCTGCCAGTCAGATAGGTTTAGAAATTGAAATTCCCGCCGAAACCACGAAAAACACCCACGAGAAAGTGGTAAATAATTTAGCGAAGTCGGCCAATATACCCGGTTTTCGCCCCGGTAAGGTTCCCCGTCAGATTCTTCTGCAAAGATTGGGAACTAAAGCGGTAAAAGCGGCAGTAATTGAGGAATTAATCGAAAATTGCCTCGAATCTGCCCTAAAACAGGAGGGGATCGAGTCCCTGGGTAATCCCCAGCTATTGTCTCAGTTTGAGGATTTGATCGCTGCCTATGAACCGGGTAAAGCTTTGACTTTTTCAGTTTCCGTGGATGTGGCCCCGACAATTATTCTCGGAGATTACGAAAATCTGAGCGTTACTGCCGAAGAAACCGTTTATGATCCCGAATCCGTGGAAAATTGGTTTAAAGAGCGTCAAGAACAGTTAGCGACATTGGTTCCCGTGGAAGATCGCGGGGCGCAGCTGGGAGATGTGGCGATCGTTGATTATCGGGGAAAATCCGCCGAAACTGGCGAGGATATCCCAGATATTGACGGCGAAGATCTGCGGGTGGATATGGAAGCAGGACGCTTTATCGAGGGGATGGTGGAAGGAATTGTCGGCATGAAACCGGAAGAAGTCAAAGAGATGACTTTAACTTTCCCAGAAGATTATCCCAAAGAAGATGTGGCGGCAAAAGCGGTAATTTTTACCATTACGATGAAAGAGTTAAAGGCAAAGGAATTACCGGAGCTTGACGACGATTTTGCCCAAGAAGTCAGCGATCAGGAGACAATCGCCGAATTAAGAGCAAGTTTAGAGAAACGTTTCCAAGAACAAGCGGAGAAGGAAACCAAAGACAGCATTTATGAGGCCTTAACTGAGGAATTGGTCAAAGGTGCGACTTTAGATTTACCGGAGACGCTGATCGAAAAGGAAGTGACGCATATTTTGACCCAAAGCTTCATGGAATTTCAACAAATGGGGCTAGATGTCAACCAGTTGTTTACAAAAGATAATATTCCCAAAATGCGGGAAAGCACCCGTCCCGATGCGATCGAAAGTCTGAAACAGACTCTCGTGGTGCAGGAATTGGCTAAAGTCGCCGGCATTGAAGTCAGTCCCGAAGCGGTAACGGAAAAAATCGCTAATATCATGGCCCAATTGTCCGATCGCGACATAGATATGCAGCGTCTGGAACAGGTGATCACCGAAGAAATCCTGGCGGAAAACACCCTGGCATGGCTGAAGGAAAAAGCTACTATCACCCTCGTCCCCAAAGGTTCCCTAGAGGAAGAAACAAGCGAGGATGAGGAAACAGAAGAAACCTTCGCATTCACCGAAGTGGAAGTGTTGGCAGCTGAGGAAGAACCGTAAGGAGTTAGCAGTCGTGTTGGGTGTTGGGGTGTTGGGGTATTGGTTGAATTCCCCCATCCCCCCATTCCCCCATTCCCTGATAACTGATCAGTGATCACTGACAACTCGACCGAATCTAAAACCTAATTTATTAAGCTAAAAGCTTTGATCTACTTAGTTTCTAACCTTATTTTTAGGTAAGACAATTGCCAGATTCTTTCTTTTGCCTTTTGCCTTTTGCCTTTTGCCTTCACAAGCTGATCACTGATAACTGATCACCGATAACTGATGACTGATTCCTGCCAACCGGGGGAAACTTAGGGCATAATAGATGGACAGAAGTGCTAAAGATGCTTAACATTTGCCAGTAAAAGCTCCACAGCCAAGCAAAACCCCTAAGATTGTGATAGCGGAACCGAAAAAATTATGCTCGAATCGAGATCACCTGACTACCCAATTACCAGTAATTGTCGCCCTGCTATCTACGCCAACACGGGGAGAAACTCCCTAGCTAACGTTTTACCCGTGGTAATCGAACAGTCTGGCATGGGTGAACGGGCTTTTGATATCTATTCTCGACTCCTGCGCGAGAGAATTGTCTTTTTGGGAACCCCCGTCGATGATCAGGTCGCTGATTCGATCGTCGCCCAACTCCTCTACTTGGAAGCAGAAGATCCCGAAAAGGATATCCAACTTTATATCAACTCCCCCGGTGGTTCCGTTTATGCCGGACTAGCTATCTACGACACCATGCAACAAATTCGCCCCGACGTGGCGACAATTTGTTTCGGTTTAGCCGCTAGTATGGGAGCATTCCTGCTTTGTGGTGGCGCGGCAGGTAAACGGATGTCCCTACCCAGTAGCCGGATCATGATTCACCAACCCCTCGGCGGCGCCCAAGGTCAAGCTAGTGATATCGCCATCCAAGCCAAAGAGATCCTCTATATTAAACAGAGACTCAATACCATGCTGGCTCATCACACTGGTCAACCCTACGATCGCATCGCCAACGACACCGAACGGGACTTTTTCATGTCCGCCGTCGAAGCCAAAGAATATGGGTTAATCGATCTGGTGATTTCCCGTCCCGAACTGCCCGATCCTACCGTTCCCGTTACTTCCCTGTAAATAAACTATGTCTAAGTACGACTCCCACCTCAAGTGTTCATTTTGCGGCAAATCCCAGGAACAAGTGCGAAAATTAATCGCCGGGCCGGGGGTCTATATTTGTGACGAGTGTGTGGAACTGTGTAACGAAATTCTCGATGAGGAATTGATGGAACCGCCCAGTCCGGTCGCCCCAGTGGAGGAACGTCCCAACAAACGGCGATCGGGCCAAAACAAAACCACTTGGGAACAAATTCCCAAACCCAGAGAGATTAAAAAATACCTCGATGACTACGTTATCGGTCAAAATGAGGCGAAAAAAGTGCTTTCTGTGGCCGTTTATAACCATTACAAACGCCTCAAAGATATCCAAACCCAAAAAGCCGGTGGCGGTAGTCCAGAAGATAGCATCGAACTGCAAAAATCTAATATTCTGTTAATTGGTCCCACAGGATCGGGAAAAACCCTTCTAGCTCAAACTCTGGCTAAAATCCTCGATGTACCTTTTGCTGTCGCCGATGCCACCACTTTAACCGAGGCCGGTTATGTGGGGGAAGATGTGGAAAATATTCTCTTGCGTCTGTTACAAGTGGCAGATTTAGACGTGGAAGAAGCGCAGCGAGGCATTATCTACATCGATGAAATCGATAAAATTGCCCGCAAGAGCGAAAATACCTCGATTACCCGGGATGTGTCCGGAGAAGGGGTACAGCAAGCTTTACTGAAAATGTTAGAGGGAACGATCGCCAATGTTCCCCCCCAAGGCGGCCGCAAACACCCCTATCAGGATTGTATTCAGATTGACACCAGCAATATCCTGTTTATCTGCGGTGGGGCGTTTGTCGGTTTAGATAAGGTGATCGATCAGCGTCTCGGTAAAAAATCCATGGGCTTTATTCAACCGGGAGATGGCCAAGCTAGTAAGGATAAGGTAGCGGCAGGGTTATTAAAACAAATGACTCCCGATGATTTAGTCAAATTTGGCATGATTCCAGAGTTTGTCGGTCGGATTCCCGTCCTAGCGGCACTGTCACCCCTGGATGAGGAAGCTTTAATCGCTATCCTGACGCAACCCCGCAACGCTTTGGTGAAACAGTATCAAAAACTGTTGAAGATGGACAATGTACAGTTAGAGTTTAAATCTGATGCCGTCCTAGCGATCGCCCAAGAGGCCTATCGTCGCAAAACTGGGGCCCGGGCCCTGCGGGGTATTGTCGAGGAATTAATGCTCGATGTCATGTACGAATTGCCCTCGCGCAAAGACGTGAAACGATGTTTAATCACCCGCGAAATGGTGGAAAAACGTTCCACGGCAGATCTATTGGTTCATCCTTCCTCTCTACCCACTCAAGAATCCGCTTAAGGGGAAAAATCGAGGTTAACCATGCTGAACACCGTTCCCGCGATCATCAAAGAAGGCCGGATCGAACTCCTCGAATCCGTGCCGATTCCAGAGGGTACTAGGGTTTTAGTCACCCTCATCCCGGAGGAGACAAACTCGGATTTCTGGCAAAAAGTCAGCGAAACTGCACTGGCTAAGATTTGGGATAATCTGGAAGACGACATCTATCATGAAAACTCAAATAATAGATAAAACAATCACTGTCCGAGGTGTTCCCCACTATTACGAGTGGATTCGACAGTCGGAATCTGCCCAGAAAAAGCCGGTGATGGTGTTTATTCATGGTTGGGGAGGATCGGGACGCTATTGGCGATCAACGGCTGCGGCAATTTGCGATCGCTTTGATTGTTTATTGTACGATATGCGGGGTTTTGGTCGGTCTAAATTGCCGGAAAAATCCTCCGATCTTTCCTACGATTTAGAAGAATATGCCCTTGATCTAGCATTGTTTTTAGATAGTTTGGAAATTGAAAAAATCTATCTCAATAGTCACTCTATGGGGGCATCGGTGGCGACTTTTTTTATTACTATGTACCCCGAAAGAGTAGTCAAAGCAATTTTAACCTGTAATGGCATTTTTGAGTATAATGAAGCCGCTTTTACTGCTTTCCATAAATTCGGTAAGTATGTGGTACAGTTTCGTTATGATTGGTTTTTAAAAGTACCTTTTGCTGATCGATTATTTATGGCGAGATTTTTGCATCGATCGATCCCAAAATCAGAAAGAATTGCTTTTTTAGAAGATTTTTTGGCGGCGGATTACGAGGCCGCCCTAGGCACAATTTATACATCTGTGAGTAAAAAGGCAGTGGAAATTATGCCGGGTAAATTTGCCGAGATTAAGGTACCAACTCTTTTAGTATCCGGGGAAAAAGATATTATCATCCCCGCCAAAATGGGCAAAATGGCGGCGGATTTGAATAATAATATCCAGTATGTGGAGATGGCTAATACTGCTCACTTTCCCATGTTAGAAGATGCCCCTACTTATCTACAAAAATTGCAAGATTTTTTAGAAATTAATTAGGGTTTGCTAGGGGAAATGAGTTTCTATGATGTGACTGACAAGTATATTCAGGATAAAGAGTTACGCCGTCAGGGTGGATATTTGGGGGTACAGCGTCGCCAGGATTTAAAACCAGAAATATCTGCTGCTGTGTTTGCTACGAAACCTCCTCAGTTGCTTAAACCTATTGTGAAAGCTAAAGGGATAAGCTTGATTTTAGTGGAGGAAATTATACAGCGGAATTGGATGATAAGTACCTAAGCAAAATTAATTACACATATCTAACTACCTCTTACCTTCTGGGCTCTTCTCAAATTTGTGTGATAATTTTTGCTTATGTAAGGTTAAATGCTTACTGGTCAGGACTTTTAGGACTATTTTGAAAGAAGAAACTATCAGTATAGACCTCGTTTCCACACAGAAACCAGAAGAGCCATAAATGAACAACACTATGTTAAGGAATGTAAAAGAGGCGGTTTTCGCTGCTGCATACAGCTTTCTACCCTATTTACAAAACTTTATACAGCAGCGAAAACTTATGTCCGACTACTTAAACCAGAAGTATCTGGTATAATGCTCAAAAAGCATGGGCGACATACACCGTGCTAACTGCCCACCATCTGTTCTACGAGTACGAGGTAATACCCGTGTCTAATTGATTTATACCGCAAATACGCAACGCCAAATTTTGTTTTGCAAAGATGTCGCAGATTGTCCAAAATCCTCTAATGCCAATGAGTATCAGCTTATGAAATCATCTCAAACTGGTATTAATTTTCCCAATAACTCTGGTCGATTTCTCAGTGCTTTTCAGAGAAAACACTTAGAAAAAAGCCTAGAAAAAGGGTTGTCTAAGCGCCATTTTCAACGAATTCAAATTATGCTGCTGGCAGATGAGGGTAAAACCCAAACCCAAATTTGCCAAGAGTTGGGCTGTTCCCATAGTACAGCACGCCATTGGATAACCCTCGCCAAGTCTGGTCAGGCTCACCAGTGGAATAGTGGCCCAATTGGCAGACCTCAAACTGTAGACGAGGAATGCTTGCAGCGTTTGAGGAAGTTAGTCAGTCAAAGCCCTAGAGAAGTTAAAGTCCCTCACCGTGATTTTAGTTATTCGGCTTCCCGATGGACTGCTAAGAAACTCAGCGAGCACCTGAGCGCAGAATTAGGAATTAAAATCAGCGATCGCCATATCAACAGACTACTCAAACAAATGGGTTTATCTACCAGACCAAAATCGAATAACCTTGAAAAAAATGAGCCGAAAAAATCCAGTAAAAGCGGCATTGTGATTAGGGACATTCCAGAGGAGGTGGCATTTTCTTAATCATCATGAAAAATCTATTAAGTGCTATTAAGTGTTTGCAACACTATCGAGGGAGAAATGACTACCAAAGAATATCTATCTGGTCTAATCGGTCAATTTTTATCAGAAGAGGATTTAGCCAGTTTAGTTGAGTCGGCTGAATTTTCAAAACCTAACCCCGGTTTGTTGTTGGAAAGTATCTCAGCATCCGATGGCTTATATATTTTGGTCGCTGGCAAAGTAAGACTGGTTAACAGTAGCCTGGACTTAATTAGCACCCTGCATCCGGCTCAACTATTTGGGGAATGTACTTTGTTTCCTGAAGCCGGTTTTTTAGATTATGCTGTCAGGGTTTCGCCTCAAGCAGAGCTATGTTATATTCCTGGTAAAGTTTTGCGCTCTATCATTCATAAAAATTCCCGATTTAAGGAGTATTTGTACAATTTAGCTACCGCTAAAGATAATGAACAAAAAAGGAAATTTTCCATAAATACTCAACTAGATTTATCCGTAAACGACGACCAGGAACTAATTGCGGGAATTAGCACAATCAAAGATGAAATATATCTAAAAACCCACAAGCAAAAAGTTAACAAGGCTTATTTCCCTAGCCCCACTCAGCGCGTTACTCATCTATGGCAGCATATTACTAGACGCTATCCTTTTTTTGAGCAACAAAGTGGTTCTGACTGTGGTGCTGCTTGTTTAGTAATGGTTGCCCGTTATTGGGGCAAAAAGTTTAGTGTCAACCGCATTCGAGATATTGCTAATGTAGATGCCAATGGGGCTTCTTTGCGAGGACTATCCGCTGCGGCGGAAAGTATCGGATTTTCCACTAGACCAGTTAAAGCCAGTATTGACCAACTGGCTAAACAAAAATTACCCGCAATCGCTCACTGGGAAGGTAATCATTATATTGTCGTTTATGAAATCACTCGCAATCAAGTCATTGTTGCTGACCCTGCTATTGGTCAACGGAGTTTAACATATCCAGAATTTAAAACAGGTTGGCAGGGTTATACACTACTCCTACAACCGACAGCTTTAATCAAGGAACTCAAAAATCATACTACCCCATTTTGGCAATTTTTTAATTTAGCCAGTCCTCACGGTCAAGTATTACTAGAAGTATTTATTGCTTCCTTAGTCATTCAAATTTTCGGATTAGTTACCCCACTATTTACTCAGTTACTCCTCGACCGGGTAGTTGTTCAAGGCAGTACATTAACCTTAACGGCTGTGGGATTAGGGTTAGTCATTTTTGGTTTATTTCGGGTTGCTTTGACCGGATTACGACAATATCTCCTCGACCACACTGCCAACAAAGTAAATTTAGCCATGATTGTGGGATTTATTACCCACACTTTCCGATTACCCCTGCGTTTTTTTGAGTTTCGCTATGTGGGGGATATCATGGCCAGGGTGCAGGAAAACCGCAAGATTGAGAGATTTCTAACGGGTGAAGCCCTATCTATTGTATTAGATTTACTCACGGTCTTTATCTATGTGGGACTTATGTTCTGGTATAGCTGGAAAATGGCTTTACTGGCATTAGTCATTGTGCCACCTTTTTTCCTGCTTGCTATCATTGCTACTCCTTTCCTACAAAAGATATCCAGAGAAATATTTGCGGCCTTAGCGGAAGAAAGTGGTTATTTAATCCAATCTTTGACTGGTGTACGCACGGTCAAATCTCTGGCAATTGAGCAAGTAGTGCGCTGGCGTTGGGAGGAGTTTCTCAACAAGTCAATTCGCAAAAACTTTTCTGGGCAGATTATTAGCAACCGACTCCAAGTATTTAGCTTAACCATTGAATCTTTAGTGACCACTGGGCTGCTTTGGTTTGGGGCTTGGTTAGTGATTCAAGGAGAATTAACCATCGGGCAGTTGGTGGCTTTTAATATGTTAATTGCCAATGTAATAAACCCTTTTCAGCGGTTAACGGTTCTATGGAATGAGTTACAGGAGGTAATTATTGCAGTGGAGCGAATTAATGATGTGATTGATACCGAACCAGAGGAAGATTTGCAATCTCACGCTCGTTATTATTTAACAGATTTACGAGGAGATATTATTTTTGACAAGGTGACATTTCGTTACCACCCAGAAAGCGAAACTAATGTTTTAGAGAATCTCAGCTTTGAAATCAAAGCCGGACAGACTGTAGCTTTAGTGGGGCGTTCTGGTTCAGGAAAAACTACTATTTCTAAGCTAGTTTTGGGGCTATATACCCCTACAGATGGGAAGATTTTCATTGATGGTCATGACATAACTAGCATTTCTTTATCTTCTTTGCGTCAAAGGGTTGGTGTTGTTGACCAGGATACTTTTTTATTTGGTGGCACAATTCGGGACAACTTGACCCTAGCGCGACCTTCTGCAACTCAGGCGGAAATTATCGAAGCCGCTCAATTAGCAGGTGCTGACGAGTTTATTCAAAAGTTACCGATGAGTTATGAAACCCAGATTGGTGAAGGTGGAGGGTTATTGTCTGGTGGTCAACGGCAAAGATTAGCCATCGCTAGGGCGTTATTAGGCAATCCTCGTCTATTGATTTTTGATGAGGCAACTTCCCACTTAGATGTGGAGTCGGAGCGAATTATTCAGACTAATTTGAATAGAATTCTTAAGGGACGTACTACATTAATTATTGCCCATCGCTTATCTACCGTTAGAAATGCTCATATAATTTTAGTTTTAGATAGAGGAGTATTAATAGAGCAAGGAAATCACGAGCAGTTAATGGCAAAAAAAGGGCATTACTACTATTTAAATCACCAGCAACTTAACTAATGTTCATAAATCTGAGCAAGATTTTCATAAATTATGACCCAGTTTAATGAGATTAACCAAGCAGACTTAAATGGTCGTAAAAGCGACCAAAATCTACCAGGAAGTAACCTAAATTCTTCGGCGGATTGGTCTTTTGCCACAAAGGAACTGTTGGATGCGTTACCTCAGCGGTGGACGCGAGGACTGCTCTATTTTTTAATCGTTTTTGTGGCGATCGCTTTGCCTTGGGGAATGTTGTCTCGGGTAGATGAAACGGGTAGTGCTAGGGGACGGTTAGAACCGCAAGGTGGTACAATTAAGCAAAAGCTAAATTTAACCTATACATCTGCGGCTCTTAATTCCCAAACGGCTAAAGTTGAAATGCTAAATATTGAAGAAGGAGACATGGTAAAAGCTGGGGATATTTTAATGGAACTGGACAGTCTCCCTATTCGTGAGCGAATTACCCAACTGCAAATTCAACTACAAAGTCAAAATAATCGGCTGAATGCACTAAAGCAACAAAAAAATCAGCTAGAAACCGAACTGCGTACCCAAGAACGGCAAAATCAGTCCCAACAATTAGAGAAACTATCTCAGGTAGAACAAGCTCGACAAACCTTTCAGTCTCTTAAGACAACATACAATTTGCAAGAACAGGAAAAACTGACTCAAATTGCTCAAGCGGAGCAAAATCTGGCAGCACTCAGAAGAACCTTAAATTTACAAAGAGAAGAGAAACTGACTCAAGTTGCCCAAGCCAAACAACAGTTAGAGGATAGCAACACCGCTTATAATTTAGCAGAATTGCGCTTACAAAAAGCCTTGAGGGAAGTCGAACGTTACCAGAATCTTTTCCATAATGGAGTGATAGCGGAAGTTCGGGTCGTTGAACAGGAAAATATCGCCGATGAAAGACAAAGTATTTGGAAGCAAAGTCAAGCAGATATTGAGCAAGCCAGACTGCGACTAGAAGAGCAGAAAAGCAGTTATGAGAGAATTGTTAATCAAGGGAAGGCGGATATTGAGCAAGCGGAGTTACGATTAATCGAACAAAAGAGGAGTTATGAGAGAATTGTTAATCAAGGGGAAGCGGACATTGAGCAAGCGAAGTTGCGTTTAGCCGAGCAAGAGAATAGTGTTCAAACCCTTACTCATGCGGGGGAAATTGCTCTGTCTAAAATTCAAGAACAGCTAAAAAGTTTGGATAGCCAAATCAGTAGTCTTAAATCTGAGGTGACGCAAACAAAGAAAGAAATTGATTCTTTGAAGTTTGAGTTAGAGAAACGGATTGTTAGAGCCCAAGAAGGAGGCACTATTTTTAGTTTGCCGATTACTGGGGTGGGAGATGTGGTACAACAAGGAGGAATGATTGTAGAAATAGCGCCCCAAAAAGCGGATATTTTATTGAAAGCAGAAATGGCCACTACACAAAGTGGTTCATTACAGAAAGGAATGGCGGTTAAGATGAAGTTTGATGCTTATCCTTTTCAGGACTATGGCGTAGTTGATGGAAGTTTAATTAAAATTTCCCCAACCACCAAAATGCAAGAAACATCTCAGGGACGAGTAGCAATTTATGAACTAGAAATTCATTTAAATCAAACTTGTATTCCTAGTGCTAATGACTGTATTCCATTACGTCCGGGAGATACAGCTACCGCTGAGGTGGTGGTGCGTCAGCGTCGCGTTATTGATTTTATTCTTGACCCATTCAAGAAGTTACAAAAAGGAGGTTTAGAATTGTAAAAACTTTTTGGCAATCTCTCGATGTTGTAGTTTTTTCAGGAAAAATTAATCATGTCACAATCTATTACCATTACTGCTGAAGATATTCTGAAACAAGTTAAGCTGTCTTTAAAAACTTCTGAACTCATAGAAGCAATTATTACCCGTAAAATGATCGCCAATACGGCAGAAGAGGTAGGAATCAAGCTAGAAGCTGAGGATCTTCAAGAGATGGCAGACAAATACCGAAAAATGTATAAACTTCTTAGTGAAGAGGATACCTGGGCTTGGATGAAAAAAAATCATCTGTCTTTAGATGATTTTGAAGAATTTGTGTACTATCAAGGTCTTGCCAGCAAACTAGCTGTTCATCTTTTTGCGGATAAAATTGAGCCATATTTTTATGAGCATCAATTAGATTATGCTGGGGTAGTGATGTATGAAGTGGTGTTAGAGGATGAAGATTTAGCGATGGAATTATTTTATTCTATTCAGGAAGGGGAAATGAGTTTCTATGATGTGGCTCACAAGTATATTGAGGATAAAGAGTTACGCCGAAAAGGAGGATATCGAGGAATATTATATCGTAAAGATTTGAAGCCAGAGATTTCGGCTGCTGTTTTTGCGGCGACACCACCAGAGGTTCTTAAACCGATTGTGACTTCTAAGGGAGTGCATCTAATTTTAGTCGAAGAGATTATTGAAAGGAAGCTAGACAACTGGCTTCGCAATAAAATTGCTGGAGATTTATTTAACGATTGGGTTAGTAACTCTCTGATTGATTTCCAAGCTAATAAAAATATTGAGATTTGCAATTAAGTTTTTTTAAAAAACATCAAATAAACCGAGATAATAAAACTATCTCGGTTTCATTTTTTGGGAACCTCGAAAAATCATAACAAAAGCAATTAATCAAAGTCTCCTATTCTATTCACTTCTCGACGCAAACCAAAGTCCACGTAATTATGACACGCCAACCTCCTAATGTATCAAGCATTTCCGAATCGGTCAATTCATGCATATAACTTTCAGAATCCGAGAACAAATCTGCACCAGCAGGACGTAAGTCAGAAATAGTAATATTAGCCATTTTCGTTTCCTCTTGGAATAAGTTTTACTTTGAGGTAGTCAGATTAATTATGCTCTTCCTTTCCCTATGACTCTTATTATTGCCTAACTCTCAAATAATGACAAGGGGTTGAGCAACTTTAAGGTTCATCTAACTAGCACAATTATGTCTCAATTTTACCGACCAAAACACCGTAATTTCACGTAGATTATGACCGCAAATTCCCATTATTTCGTATCACCGAGCTTTGTTTTTGAGACAGAACTAACACAATTATGTCTTTTTTATATCTCTCTCCCCTGGGTTCGGGTGGTGGCGGGTCAAAAAAATAGCCCTATGCCCTAATGAGACTAAACTTTAGCGATGGGCCGATTGCTACTTTATTTTAAGATAGGCGATAAGCCTGACGGCATAGCGACCCTTACCGCTTTTTGTTATAGTAAGATGGCTAGTTAAACAAATCACATGAGTGGTATTAACAGAGAAATATATCTAGAAAACCGAACCAGTCTGATTGACAAACATTTACCCGAAACCGAAAAATCCCAAAGAGAACTGGAAATCGAAGGAATCGTCTATTTGTTTAACAATCGCCAGACAATGGAGAGAGTGGCAGAGGAAATTAAGCAAAGAGGAGAGAGAACGGGAGCAGCAGATTCAGAAGACAAATACGAACGCTATGGATTATTTTTTGCCGAACCAATTGGGTATATCCTAAAATTAGATGGAACGAGAATCCCTCTCCACTATGGAGAAATAAAAATAAAAAAAAGCACAGGAAAATATCATGTCATACCTCGTACCAGACCGCGCACCACAAAATCCTGAAAACGCAAAAACGCAAATTACGCCAACAGAAAAAACACAATGGGAATTTGCCGAAATCTGGGTAGATCCTTGGCTTTCACCCCCCTATATTCTGATGTTAGTTAAAGAACAATCCGGTAAATTCTCGATTCAAAATCCCGCACAAAACTATCAATCTATCTTTACCAGCGATACTTACGAAGAAAGTCTTATGTGGTTACTGGAAGATGAATATGAGCGAGTCACAGGTCGCTTTTGCCAACCAGAGTAAAAGCAAGGCGATAAGCCTATTTTACCCGAAAAAGAAACCCGGTTTCTGAGTCTCCGAGTTCTGCGCCAAGAAAGAAACCGGGGTTTTTTCTATGCTTTACCCAGAATAACTCAGGAAAATAGTAAAAACCCGGTTTCTGATTTTCTCTTAGCATCAGCTTGCCAACTCTAATCCCTGATAAACATCCTCAGAATCAGCATTCAAATAAGGACGCTGCCAATCAATCCCCAACCCAGAAAACTGCTCAGAAATAGCAGTAATGCGACCCACCGCAGAATTGTCCTCCTGTTGCCAAGCCATCAACAACCCATTGGCTATAATCTGACAGCGATTCATCCCAAAACTTTCCTCACTGCCAAACTTTTTGTCCGGTTCCTCCGCTAACCCCAATCCCGGTGCTAACTCCAGAGTAAATAAAGGTATTTCAGGCTTAAAAACAGACTGATTCTGCTGATAAACATTAGCCACAACCTGCCTCACCAACTCATAATCTGTTTTGCCAAAATAAAGCACCCCAGCATCATACCGTTGATAATCAACCGGATTATACAAAGCCTTAAAACTAAAAGGAATGCCCCTCTCATTTAACCTTTCAGTCAACCCAGTCATCACAGCCACCGCGCCTTCGGGAGTAACATTAAAATAGAGCCGCACCATCGCTTCCTCTCTCTGTAAACCGGCATTACCCACCGCCATATAAAAGCCATTTTGCACCAAATTCTTAGGCATCAAAATTGACACAACATCCCCCACAGCCGCCGCTTTTTCAGACTCTTGAAGATGCTTGTCCCGTTGGATATGTAACCGCAAACCGCCCTTAGTTACAGCCAAACTGCCATCGGTTTCTTCTCTCAAAACCGACCAACCCGAATCAAAATAACCCTCACCCTTATTCGCTTCCTCTAACTGCCCATAAAAATCCATAGATACGCCAGCAAAACTATTATTCTCCAAATCTAATTGCTGACCCTTATTCTCAGAACCTAATGCTTGCGATGCCTGCATTGACCCATTATAATAAATGCCATAAAGAAAACTCCGCAACTGTAAGCTCATATATTTATCCTGTATTTCCTTCGGTAAAGCCTGAATCCTAGACAACATCTCAGCAGGCAGTTCCCAGGGTTGATAATCAGGATGACGAATCGAAAAATTAGCGGAAATTTCGACATTTTCAGCAATATCTAACAAAACTTCCTTTAACCGACCTCTAACCTCAGGGGCTAAATGATGGAATTGAGAATTAAGTAATGACATAATTTTTCAAGATACTCAACGATATTAAACTTTGCCAACAACAGAAGAATTAATCTGATTTAACTGAGTAGCAGTAGCCCCAAAAATCGTGGGCATTGACGATTCAGGACGAGATAACAAAGCCTTGGCTACCTGAAGCATAGCAATCCCCGTATTATTAAAGGTTTTTTGATACTGAATCATTGCCAAAATCCCAATAATTAAAGAAAAACCGGCCAACTGTACCACTTGCTTTAAGAAATCAGGACGATATTCTAAGATTTCTGGGAAAGTTTCTAAATAAGCTAAAGTTAACCCACCGATAGATGGCTGCAGTAATTCTAGGGGAGTAGTGGCTAGTCGCAAAGATTCTTCAATACTGAGAGAATTACTAATCACCAAGCTACCCAACCAAATTTGTAGATAACTAGCGATCGCCATTCCCAAATCAAATGCTGGATCTCCCCAATCAGACCTTTCCCAATCAATCAACCGGATCCCATTTCCATTAATATCTTCCCAGTTTCGATTCAGAAGAATATTATTGAGCTTGATGTCATTGTGAGTCAGACAAACAGGAGAAATAGTTTCACTGGCTCGATGAACTGCTTCTCCTAAGCTATCATATCGTTGATAAAGTGCAAAAAATTTCAATCCATCCATCGGAGCCATACCAAAAATTTCAGGACCGATCCTTTCCAAACTCTCTAATAATAGCGGAGATACTTTCGGTTTTCCAGCAAACTCTTCTTTGACAAAAAATTCCCGATAAATACTCTGATTCCAGGTATCACGGTGAATTGTCGCCAAACAACTGCCGATTTGAGTAGCAACCTGAGCTGGAAAGAGATTCTCTTTAGAATAAAACTCTGCTAAATCCTGATAATTATCCAGATAAGTAGAAACTAAAATTGAGTTATCAGCATCGTGGAGCAGTAATTCTGGCAGAAAACTACGCCAATGGTCAATTTCAGGAAAGTTCTCTAGAAATTTGGGGATTCGCCATTCCCCAAAAAACTCACCCACCGTTTCCTTTTCTAAATTAATAAATTGTTCTTGTTTAACCAGTAACTTTCGCCCCTCTGGTAAAGTCACTAATAAGTTAAAATTTTTAGCCTGAATCTGCTCTACTCCCGGATTTTCTTGTGAGCGATCGCAGATTTTTTGGTCGATTAAATAGTCATAAACATTTTGAGAACTTAACACAAATTTCATAATTACAATTATTCTCAAATATCGCTGATCTGTTTTTATTGATTTTAATTATAATTGATGATAGCCTTATTGCCAAGCTATTCATCTGCATTAAAAAAACATAATTAACACAATTATGTCTAAACTTAAACTAATCGCGCCAGTCAACCTACCTGTTAGATTGGTTTAGGGCTAATTGCGATCGCTCCATAGACAAAGAAACCGGGTTTCTCCACAGGGACAAGGCGGCTTTTGCTGCCTTTCATAAATTCGGTAAGTATGTGGTACAGTTTCGTTATGATTGGTTTTTAAAAGTACCTTTTGCCGATCAATTATTTATGGCGAGATTTTTGCATCGATCGATCCCAAAATCAGAAAGAATTGCTTTTTTAGAAGATTTTTTAGCGGCGGATTATGAGGCAGCCCTAGGCACAATTTATACATCTGTGAGTAAAAAAGCAGTGGAAATTATGCCAGGTAAATTTGCCGAGATTAAAATACCAACTCTTTTAGTATCAGGGGAAAAAGACATTATTATCCCTGCCAAAATGGGCAAAATGGCGGCGGATTTGAATAATAATATCCAGTATGTGGAGATGGCTAATACCGCTCACTTTCCCATGTTAGAAGATGCCCCCACTTATCTAAAAAAATTGCAAGATTTTTTAGAAATTAATTAGAATGCCAAAAGGTCAGGAAAAACGCCCCCAGGCTACACCAATCAGGATAGTAACCCCGAAAAAGAGACGATACCAGACAAAAACCCAGGTACTCTGTTTTTTGAGATAATCTAATAACCAAGCGATCGAAAGATAGGAAAATATCCCCGAGGAAATTACCCCAATAGCGAGGGGAATTAATTCACTGGTGTTAATCTGGTCGAGAACGCCTTTAAATTCTACTAAACCGGCTAAAGTTATCGCCGGAATCCCCAGCAGAAAGGAAAATCGCGCTGCTACGGCCCTTTCTAAACCCATGAATAACCCGGCAGTTAAGGTGGACCCAGAACGAGATACCCCCGGTATTAGGGCTAAAGCTTGGGCTAATCCCATTAAAACCCCGTCTTTTTGTCGCAAAGTCTCAAAACTGCGTTTATGTTTCCCGATTTTTTCGGCCGTACCTAAGAGTAAAGCCATGACTATGGAGGCACAGGCGATCGCTGTCATGCTTCTCAGGGGGGAGTTATCTAAATCGGGAATGAAAAGTTTCATTAACAAACCGAAGAAAACGATCGGAATTGTGCCTAGGATAATCCCCACGGCTAAACGAAAATCCTGGGAACGATAATCGGAACTAGCCACCGCTTTCACCATTCCCGTGGATATTTGCCTTAAATCCTGCCAAAAATAGGACAATACCGCCGCAATACTGCCCAATTGAATCACTGCTGTATAGGTGACACCAGGATCTCCCCAACCCAAAAAGACGGGAATCGCTTTTAAATGAGCGGTACTGCTAATCGGCAAAAATTCCGTCACTCCCTGCACAAATCCCAAAAAAATCGCCTGTAACCAGTTAATTTTTGCCAGAGGTATGGTGCTAGTGGTTGATTGGGCAATGACGGCGGGTGTAATCGCCAAAATCACCGTTATTATCGCTAGTCCTAGCCATTTATAGCTTTTTTTCAGGAAGGAAAACATCATTTTTCAGTAAAAAAAGGGGTTGGGTGTGGGGAGAAGTGGGAATTATGAATTATGAATTATGAATTGGGAGGTGGGGAAGTGGGGAGACAGGAGACAGTATACAGGAGACAGAAGTAACTGATAACAACGGACGAATCTAAAACCTTATTTGTTCAGCTAAAAGCTTTGATGTACTTAGTTTCTAATCTTCTTTTTAGGTGGGAGAATTGCCAGATTCCTTCTTGGAGACTCTTGCCTGTTGCCTGTTGCCTCCTGTCTCCTATCTCCTGATTTAAGTATAAATACTTGTTGACAACTCGTAGTCGTTATGATTACACTTAATTTATACAAACTCGAAATGAGTACGACTTAGCGATTAGGAGTTGACGATTATGCTACCAAACCGAGAAGGGCAGAGAGTTCCCGATGTCACCTTTCCTGTACGTCAAAATAATCAATGGGTGAACATCACCAGCGAGGAATTATTCAAAGGAAAAACCGTTGTTCTTTTTGCCTTACCCGGGGCATTCACTCCCACCTGTTCCACCTCTCATTTACCCGGATATAACGAATTAGCCCCAGTTTTTCGGGAAAATGGCGTAGATACTATTGTTTGCTTGTCGGTGAATGATACCTTTGTCATGAACGAGTGGGCAAAAGACCAAGAATGTGATAATATCCTTTTAATTCCCGACGGTAACGGCGAATTTAGCGCAGGGATGGGGATGTTAGTCGATAAAGCTGACTTAGGTTTCGGTCAACGTTCTTGGCGCTATTCGATGCTAGTCAAAGATGGTGTTATCGAGAAAATGTTCATCGAACCAGAAGAACCGGGAGATCCTTTCAAAGTCTCCGATGCAGAAACGATGTTAAACTACATCAACCCAGAAGCCAAAAAACCGCCTTTAGTCTCTCTTTTCTCGAAAGTGGGCTGTCCCTACTGCCTCCGGGCCAAGAAAATGTTAGAAGAAAAAGGGCTACAATACGAAGAAATTATCCTCGGACGCGATGCCACCAGTCGTTCTCTGCGGGCCATGAGTGGCAATACCACCACCCCGCAAGTCTTCATTAACGGGCAATTAATTGGCGGTTCGGAAGAATTAGCGGCTTATTTGGGAGCATAATCAATCAGTTAGACCTCAAGTTATCTTTCCATTGCAACTGGAGAGATATCTGTGAGAGGTTTTGCCCGGGCAAGTTAGAGCTTTTTTGTTGGGTGTGATTGTAGTCTGATGTATTTCGTTAATCATTTATAGCGTTTCTCAGTCTTATAAAGTACACCATCTGTTGCCTGTTCCCTAACTAGGGCTTGCTGAATAAATCTAAAAACCTTGTTGGATAAGGCTTTTAGACTTTTTTGACCTCAAAAAGTGCCGACCATTGGAGGGATCGGGGGTAAAATTCAGGTACTTTTTCCCTGAAAATTAGGTAACTGACTAC
>NZ_JADBTR010000112.1:0-4171 GCF_020246065.1 Microcystis sp. M144S2 | reverse complement strand
GGCTTTCTCTTGACATATTTTCTAAATGTAAAACAATTCCTATATCGGTAATAATTTGATAATTGGTAACGACAACTCCTTCTAGGTGAAGTAGCTCGGTCATTAACTTTAATTGTGGATTTGATGGCATAAGTATAGCTTGTGTCTAAAATTGCTGATCTTGGCTGTCTATATTTTAACCAATAAATTGCTGTATTGCAAGCATAGTGAGCTTTTAAAGATAAATTATTGTTTTTATTGGTCAGCTATAGTTGTCTGTTTTTTCTTTGATTTTACACGACAAGTTCGGAAAAGCCTAAACTATTTACTTTTCCTAATCTCCACAATTACGATGATTTTTCATGTCTCATTTGAAAACGCTATAGCTGTTCTGACACTATTATAGAAATACTAGGGGCAAAAGTTTAGTATAAATACTCAATTGCAACAAAAAGAAATAAACAATATTTTGATTGTTTATTTAGAAATGTAACAGAAAAAAATAAGGTTTTGGTCGTAGATGCAGCGAGTCAAGGTTAGCTTTTTCCTTGTTGTTATTGAGAAGGAATTTGAAATTACTAACTTAATTCACTTAGTGGTGCAAAAAACTTCTGAAAGACTTGCTGGACAAGGAGTACAAGTTAGATAGGGGGTTAGGAGGAGCAAGTTTATGAGATGCTTAAGTTCCCCAAAGTCATCGCTATGTTAGCCCCTCTCCTTTAACTTCAACTACTTGAGCAACTAAGTCAATGAATTAAGGGATAATCTTGATCGCATTAGCTTTGCTCTAGCCTACTGGACTTATTTAGTACAAAACCCCTATCGCAGACGTTTTAAGCGTTCTTCGAGAATTTGGGCTTGTTTTTCTGCCTCCGCTAAAGCTTGCTTCGTTTTTTGGATTAAAGCTTCTGGAGCTTTTTCGACAAAGCTAGGTTTATTCAGGCGATCGCTTAAACTCTTGATTTCCCCTTCTACCTTAGCTAAATTTTTCGCTAATTTCCCAGCCAATACCGATATATCAACCAATCCGGACAGGGGGATGAGGATTTCTACCGTAGCGACAACGCCGGCGATCGCTTGATTGACTTCCTCGGTTATTTTGTCCGTCAAAATTAAGTTTTCGATCTTGGCCAAGTCTTTTAAGTACACTTGTCCGCGTTGCAAAATAGCTAATTCTTGGCTGTTTTCTGTCTGTAAAATTGCCGTGATCGTTGCCCCCGGTTTAATCCCCGCTTCGGCCCGCAAATTACGCAACACCCGAATACTTTCTATTAATAACTCAAAAGTATTTTCTAAATCTAGATCGATCAGGGAACTATCAGCTATTGGATAGGTTTCTAAAGCTAAAACCTGCTGATTTTCTTGGGTTAAATGATGCCAAATTTCTTCGGTAATATGGGGCATAAAAGGATGTAATAGTTTTAATGTCCCTGCCAAAATAAAAGCCAAAGTTTGCCGGGCTGTGGCACAGGAAACCGATTCTTTATCCTTCCATAAACGAGTTTTCACTAACTCGATATACCAATCACAGAAATCGCCCCAGATAAATTCGTATAGACCTTTAGCCGCTTCTCCCATGCCATAATTTTCTAGATAATCTCTAGTTTTTTGCACTGTTTGATGATAACGAGATAAAATCCAGCGATCAGCTAATTCTAAATTTTCTAAAACTGGTTCTCCCAATTCTTCTGGGGTTTTTCCCTCCAGATTCATCATGACAAAACGGGAAGCATTCCAAATTTTATTGGCAAAATTTCGGGCTGCTTCTACGGATTCCGATTCATCGGTTTTACGGTTATATTGCAGACTGATATCCTGTCCTGCTCCTGCCACTTCTCGGATTAAGGTATATCGTAAAGCATCGGTTCCATATTTATCAATTAAAATTAGGGGATCGATGCCGTTATTGGCAGATTTAGACATCTTTTTGCCGTTTTCATCCCTAACTAAACCGTGAATATAGACATCTTTAAAAGGCATTTGCCCCGTAAAATAACCCGCCATCATCGTCATTCTTGCCACCCAGAAAAAGATAATATCAAAACCGGTGACGAGGGTTGTGGTGGGATAATAGGTGTCTAGATCAAGGGTTTTTTCTGGCCATCCCATAGTCGAAAATGGCCACAATCCCGAGGAAAACCAAGTATCTAAAACATCGGGGTCTTGTTGAAGAATTATATCCTCTCCATACTCCTGTTTAGCCTTGGCTAAAGCGGAGGTTTCATCTGGGGCAACGACGAAGGGAGTATGGTTAGTAATTTCGTTGTTAGTTTCACTGATAATATACCAAGCGGGAATTTGATGACCCCACCACAGTTGTCGAGAAATACACCAATCTTTTAGTTTAACTAACCAATCACGATAAACTTTTGTCCATCTTTCTGGCACAAAACGGGGCGAGTTTTCCTGATCTAAACAGGCTAAAGCTTTTGTGGCTAAAGGTTCAATTTTAACGAACCATTGGGTAGATAAAAGGGGTTCCACGGGAACTTTACCTCGATCGCTATAGGGGACGCTATGGCGATAGGCTTCAATCTTGACTAAAAAGCCATCTTCATCGAGTTTTTTAACCACATTTTTGCGGGCAACAAAACGATCTTGACCTGCGAATATTCCGGCATTTTCGTTTAAACTGCCGTCTAAATTCATGATATTAATAAAGGCTAAATTATGGCGTTTACCCATCTCAAAATCCTTGGGATCGTGGGCCGGCGTAACTTTGACGCAACCGGTACCGAATTCGGGATCCACCAATTCATCGGCAATAATCAGGATTTCTCGCCCCATTATCGGTAAAGTGACGGTTTTGCCGATTAAATGGCGATAACGGGGGTCTTGCGGGTTGACAGCTACACCAGTATCACCGAGCATGGTTTCGGGCCTTGTGGTGGCTACTTGAAGATAACCGCTACCATCGCTGAGAGGATAGCGAAAATACCAGAGATTTCCCTCAATATCCTTGTTTTCCACCTCTAAATCGGAAACCGCCGACCGGGATTCCGGACACCAGTTAACTAAGTATTGACCGCGATAGATTAATCCGTCCTCATAGAGTTTGATAAAAGCAGTACGGACAGCATGGGAAAGTCCCTCATCCATGGTGAAACGTTCCCGCGTCCAATCGACGGATACCCCCAAGCGTCGCAGTTGATTAACAATGGTACTACCGGACTCCTCTTTCCATTGCCAAGCGCGTTCGAGGAATTTTTCCCTTCCTAGTTGGTAACGGTCGGTTTTTTCGGCTTTTAATTGGCGATCGAGTATGGCTTGTACTGCAATACTAGCGTGATCTGTGCCGGGCAGCCAGAGGGTATTTTTGCCGGTCATGCGCTTGTAGCGAACAAGTGTATCAATTAAGGCACTCTCGAAGGCGTGACCCATGTGGAGACTACCGGTAACATTGGGAGGGGGGATGACTATGCAGTAGGTTTCGCCGCCTTTTTCGGGGTTTGCTGTAAATATTTCTTGATTTTCCCAATATTGCTGCCATTTCGTTTCTGTGATCTTGGGATCGTATTGCTTCGATAGTTCCGAGGTCATGATGGAGGGATTCTACAATTCTTAGTTCTTTGTCAATTGTCCCACATTTGGGAGAGATCAAATTCCTGTTTAGTTGCCGGCTAAAAAATTTTAAGAGTCCTATTAAAATAGCTGTTATCTTTTCCTCGGCTAAACCTAGCTAATTTATGGTAACTTTTTTGTATCTCACCAGTACAATAATTGCTATAATCAATTGGGGGACTCAATCAATAAATTATGACCATAGCAACAGATAAAAATATCTATAGCTTTGCCGAATATTTACAACTAGAGGAAACGGCGGCCTATAAAAATGAGTATCAAGACGGGGAAATCGTACCGATGACAGGAGGCACTACTGATCATAATAAAATTGCTCTCAATTTTGCCGCTTATTTAAAATTTGCCCTCAAAGGACAGAAATATAATATTTTTATCGGTGACGTTAAATTATGGATAGCACAATATCGTCAAGCAACCTATCCCGATGTGATGCTAATTGAGGGAGAACCGATTTATTATGAAACTGGCCAGACAACTATTACCAATCCCAAATTAATAGTAGAAGTCCTCTCAAAATCAACTCAAAATTATGACCAGGGCGATAAATTTCTCTATTATCGTTCGCTGCCGGAATTTCAAGAATATATTCTGATTAGTCAAAGTCGTCCCT
>NZ_JADBTR010000111.1:0-4251 GCF_020246065.1 Microcystis sp. M144S2 | reverse complement strand
TAGACCTCTTGCATAAATCCGAAAACAAACGATAGAAACAATAATGGGAGGGACTTTCAGTTAATTATTTATTAGTAGTTGATAATCTTCAAAAATGTTGCTGTACAAGGATCGACTTAAGACTTTTGCAAGAGGTCTATTCACATCTTGCCCAAAAGCCAGTTCCATCTTGGCAGCGAACTCTGGACTCCGGGCAAAGTCCCGCAACCTTTCCGTGACTGAACTCCAAGCTGTCTCTAAGACGTAAAATAGACTGCCCCCAACTCTTGGCAGAGAATCGAGTAGGAGACCTTCATCGATAATTATGGAAACAAGCGTACTACTAGCCATGGCACCACTCCTAAGCCTTTCAGGCAATCCCTAGGGTTTTTCTCTCTTTCTGGGCTGAAGGAAGGGCTTTTTTGCCCTTCACGCAACAGTCTTATCGAGTGGGACCACAGTATTCGGTTGAGAGGCACGAGGTTGTCTAGTCTTTCATCAAATCTTCCGACTTCGGCAAACGGGGTGTCTTATCTAATACATTCCCACTTTTGCTCAACTATAAAGTGACCGTCCTTTTTATGTAACCTTCACTTGTACCTACATGGTAGCTCGTTGAGAACAGAGTGTTCGTTAAGTTATATTTAAGGATAAATGGTGGGGTTGGCGTGGAGCGATTGCGGGTAACACTCGGTCAGAAAATTTGGTGTTGTCAGATCAAAATAGGAAAGATGCCATGTAATCTTTCCTATCAAAGTAATTTCAGTTCCGGTGCTGATTCGGAGCATCTTTCAATTTGACAACCCCCATAAGTAGCCTATACTCAAGGGATTTAGTCTCACCTCTGAAAACCCTAAGTTAAATAAGCGATAGTTACCCCCGAACCGCCCTCATTTTGGGGTGCTAATTGAAAGCGTTTTACCTGGGGATGACGGGATAGGAAATCGTGAACACCTTGACGCAATTTCCCCGTACCTTTACCGTGAATAATCCATAATATGCCCGATGGGGTGGCGCGGGTGATCGCCTGTTCGATATCCGTTTCTGACTCTGCCACCCTGGAACCGCGAATATCGACAGTATTATTAGCAGTACGAATTAAAGGAGTCTCCTGGGGTTTTGTGGGAGTTTGGGGCAAATTTTTGGCAGGTTTTGGCGCAGTTTCCACTTTTTGACCATCCAAAGACTCAATCTGATCTAAGGGTAGGGTCATCTTCATCATACCGAAACGCAGGGAAATCTCGTCTGATGCCGGTGAAATTGCTAAAACTTCGGCAGTTTGTCCCAAATTGGGCAAGCGCACCCTTTCCCCCACTTGCGGACGATAATTAACCTTAGTTTTTTCCGTTTTTGGTAATAACCTTTCTGCGATCGCAGTTAACTCCTCTGTGGCTTTTTGGGCATCTTTACCGGTTTTTGTTCCCGCTTGCAATCGGCGAATAACGTCATTAATCTCTGCTTTTGCCGATAGTAAAGCCTTTTGTATCTCCTGCTCCTGATAACGCTTTAATTCTCGCTCTCTCTCCTGTAGAGAATTGGCCCGCGTGGAAACTTCTGTATAAAATTTCTCCGTTTGTTGGAGTAATTGACTAGCTTCCTTAGCTTTTGACTCCTGTTCTCGTCTTTGCGCTTCCAAACCAGCAATTACTTGATTTATCTCCTCCGATAACCCCCCCAGATGATTTCTCGCTTCGGCCACAATTTCGGGACTTAATCCCAAACGCTGGGCAATAGTTAAAGCATTAGAACGCCCCGGAATGCCCCATAATAGTCGGTAAGTGGGGGAAAGAGTGCGATCATCAAACTCTACCGAGGCATTTTCAAAGCGAGAATCTCGATACTTTAACGCCTTTAATTCTCCGTAGTGAGTGGTAGCCACCGTCAGTAAACTATGATCAGCGAGGTATTGTAAAATAGCGATCGCTAAAGGACTTCCCTCGGCCGGATCCGTACCTGCTCCCACCTCATCGAGTAAAACCAAGGAACGAGAATTTAAAGCCGCTAAAATGCGAACAATCCGGCGAATATGACCCGAAAAAGTCGATAAACTCTGTTGCAAAGACTGTTCATCGCCGATATCGGCTAAAACCTGATCGAACCAGGGTATCTCTACCGGTTCCCGCGCTGGAATAAACAGGCCCGCTTTCGCCATTAAAGCCGCTAATCCGAGAGTTTTTAAAGTAACGGTTTTTCCGCCGGTATTTGGTCCGGTGATGGCAACAACGCGAATTTCTGGGGTAATCTGCACATTTATCGGTACGACCTCCCCCCCCTGTTCGTGGTGTTTTTGCCACCAGAGCAAAGGATGGCGCAAATTCCGTAAAGTAATCGTTTCCGAACCATCGATAAAGTGGGGGGGATTACCCTCTAACCATAAACTGTAACGGGCCCTAGCGGTGGCCAGATCGAGCCTAGTAGCGATCGCTAGTAAATATTCTAAGTCCTCAAAGGCTTCGGCGATCAGATTACTTAACTGCCGCAGGATTTTTTCTTCTTCGATTTGTTCCTGACGACGATATTGCCGCAGTTGATTGCCTTGGTCAACGATAGAGTGAGGTTCAATGTAAAAAGTCGCCCCTGTGCTGGAAGTATCGTGAATTATCCCCGGTATTTGCTCTTTTTGCGATGCTTTGACGGGAATCACCCAGCGCTCGCTTCTTTGGGTAATCACCGCTTCTTGGATAGCCCCGCCCTGCTTTTGCATGATATCCTGTAATTTTCGGTAAATTCGCTCTCTAATCACCTTCATTTGTCCCCGAATTTCGCGTAATTGGGGACTAGCGCGATCGGATATCCGGCCATCTTCATCGATACAACGGTGTATTTCCTGTTCTATCTCTGGATAGGTGCGAATTTCCGCTACTAACTCTTTTAAAACCGGTATATCTTCCTGTTCGTCAATTAAACGCCGTAAACGTCGCACTCCGGCCAAAGTCGTGGCAATATGTAAAAGTTCCTGTCCCGATAATAACCCCCCCAGATGCGCTCTTTCTAGGGCATCGCCGATGTCGGTAATCCCATCAAAGGAAAGACGACTATCTAATTTTTGTTCTAAACTATAAACTTCTTTGGTTTGGCAGAGTAGATTTAAACTTTCCTCTTTGCTTTCCGGTAACGGCAATTGACGAATCGCGATCGCACCTAGTTTAGTCGCTGCAAAGGTAGCTAGGTGTTGACATAGCCGCGGCCATTCCAATAATTCTAGGGTTTCGTCTTGAATCAATTTTGTAGTTTTTTATAATACGCTTTGTATTTCTAGTCTAACCAGATTTGGTCTGATTTTTACAGGAGTAGGGTGTGGGGTGTGGGCTTCGGCCGTGAGCTCAGCCGAACGGGTGTGGGGAGATGGGGGGATTTCAACTAATACCCCAAAACCCTAACCCCCCAAAACCCTAACACCCAACCCCTAATCTGTATCTAAATTCCTTTCTGGAGAGAGAATTGCACCTGTTTAAATTCTTGTTTTAAACGTTGTTTGAGTTTGTCGGGGATGGGACGGGAACCGTAGGCGGTATAATAACCAGCCAGAGAGTTTAAGGCTGTTTGCATAGTAGTGAAAGAACGCAAACCCCCGGATTTTTTATCTCGTCGGTAGAGGGAGATGTAATCGTTGATTTGTTCCTTTGCCTGCGACTCAACTGCCGCTTTATTCGGGTCATCTTTGACCACATCAAGGGCTGTGGTTAAAGTTTCAATCACCGTCAGGGTATCCTGTCCATAATTGCCCGTTAACCCTGAACTACTAGAACAACCCATCAATCCGATGACAAGGACGAGAACCAAAGCTAATAAGCGAGAAATGTAAGGTTTTAGAGACATATTTTCAACACCATAAGTTAATCCCAAGTCACCTTATCCTATCAGGAAACTGTGACCAGTTCCCCATAAGAGTCAACTGGCTGTAAAAATCAGGGGTCAAACAGGGGGCAAAGAGCCAAAATATAGGCTTTTTTGGCGGCAAAAGCCCTATTTTTGCCTAAAAGTTGCGATGCTATTAACCCGAAGTGAGTTGATTCTGGACTAATTCGGGCCGCGATCAGGCACTGGTGGCGGTTTCAGGATCGATCGAGATTGGGCTTTGCGAGCGATCAATCTAGAAGATAAGTAGGTAGGTGTTAAAAGTTGTCAGACACCCCCCTTATCAAGCTGTCCTTTAGTCACATCTTTCTTAACATTTCAAACCTTTGTAGCACAAGGCTTTCAAGACTCGGTTAACAATCTGTAATATTCCTTGTTGACACCCTTACTGACAAGGAAAAAACTGAAATCAAG
>NZ_JADBTR010000110.1:0-18037 GCF_020246065.1 Microcystis sp. M144S2 | reverse complement strand
TTTTTTCTTTGTCAGTAAGGGTGTCAACAAGGAATATTACAAATTGTTAACCGAGTCTTGAAAGCCTTGTGCTACAAAGGTTTGAAATGTTAAGAAAGATGTGACTAAAGGACAGCCTTATCAAGGGGGGCAGGGGGGATCGGCACCCCCCTTATCAAGGGGGGCAGGGGGGATCAGAGGCAAAATCTATCTTCGATTTAATTATAACTACTTACTTAAGTCCTAACTTTTATCGTTACCGATCGCGTCATGTTGGAAATTAAAGACCTAAAAATTGCCTACCCGACCGAATTAAGTTCTCCCTCTTGGGCGATCGATGGGGTATCTTTTAGTATAGGCAAAGGGGAAACTCTGGGATTAGTGGGTGAATCTGGTTGTGGAAAATCGACCATCGGTAAGGCTATTTTAAGGTTATTACCTAATCGCACTCACGTGGAAGGTGAGATTACCTTTGAAGGGCGATCGCTTTTATCTTTATCTAGCAAACAGTTAGAAAAGTTTCGCGGGGAAGCGGTGGGATTAGTCTTTCAAGATCCGATGACGCGACTGGATCCGCTGATGACTATTGGCGATCATTGTGTGGAAACTTTGCAAGCTCATCGAGGAAATTTAACCTATCGTCAAGCTAAAAATCAAGCTTGTACTGTCCTAGAAAAAGTGAAAATTCCCGCTAATCGTTGGTCCCAATATCCTCACGAATTTAGCGGGGGAATGCGGCAAAGAGTGGCCATTGCTTTAGCTTTATTATTAAACCCTAAGTTAATTATTGCCGATGAACCCACCACCAGTTTAGATGTGACAGTTTCGGCGGAAATTCTACGGGAATTAAAGCGTTTATGTAGCGAGGAACAGATGGGATTATTGTTAATTTCCCATGATTTAGCGATGGTGGGAGAATATTGCGATCAATTAGCGGTAATGAAGGGGGGCAAAATTGTCGAATCGGGAGCGGTAAAAACAGTTTTTAATACACCTCAACATCCCTACACTCGCTCTCTTTTGTCCGCCGCTTTACACCTACAGTTACGGGAGGAAAAATCAACAGCAATTCAAGGCAAAGAAACGGTGTTAAAGGTGGATAATTTAAAACAGTATTATACCCTAGAAGGTAACTTTTTAGATAGTTTTTTCAAAAAAGAAAAGAAATTTATTAAAGCGGTGGATGAAGTCAATTTTGAACTGTATCGAGGGGAAATATTCGGTTTAGTTGGGGAGTCGGGGTGTGGGAAAAGTACCCTATCGCGAACCCTATTACAGTTAATTAAACCCACCGGGGGAAAAGTGGAATTTTTAGGAGAAGATTTAACCCCTTTGTCGGCGGAAAAAATGCGTCCAAAACGGCGCTTAATGCAGATGATTTTTCAGGATCCCCTCGCTTGTCTCAATCCTTTAATGACGGTGGGAGAAAGTATCGCCGATCCGCTTTTGATCCATCAAAAAATTAGTCTAGAAACGGCGAAAAAACAGGTTTTAGAAATGTTAGATCGAGTCGGTTTAACACCAACAGAGGAATTTTATCGACGCTATCCTAGGGAGTTATCGGGGGGACAACAGCAAAGAGTAGCCATTGCTCGCGCTTTAATTACTCGTCCGGAATTAGTTATTTGTGATGAACCAGTTAGTATGCTTGATGCTAGTGTTCAGACACAGGTTTTAGAGTTAATGTTAGAGTTACAAAAATTATTTAATCTCACTTATTTATTTATAACTCATGATCTTTGGTTGGCGAGATTCCTCTGCGATCGAATTGCGGTGATGACTGCGGGTAAAATAGTTGAAATGGGTGACACTGAACAGATTTTTAGCCATCCCCAACACCCCTACACGCAAAAATTAATCGCCGCAGCTCCGAGAATTTATCCCGACAGCAACTAAAATTGCTCTAGGGGTTTATAATTGTTATTATCTAAGTAGGTGGGTGTTAAAGATTGTCAGTTCCCCCCCCTTATCAAGGGGGGATTAAGGGGGGATCGAGGGCGAAATCTATCTTCTATTTAATTAGAACCACTTACTTAAATATATTTAGGAAAGAAAAAATGGCCAGACAACTTCAGATAACTCTCCCTGAAGATACTATGCAACTTCTCGATCGATGGTTGACAAGTAGTGATTATCCTGAAAAAGAATATAATAATTTAATTAATGAAGCGATTAAATTATATATTATGGAACAACAGAGAAACTACCTCAAGCAACAATTAAAGGAAGGAGCTATTATTAGAGCAGAAAGAGATTTAAATTTAGCACAAGATTGGTTTTCCCTAGAGGAGTATTTATGGTAATAATGATTATTTTTAAAGTTAAAAAACTGCTCAAAAAATTTGTCTTTAGTCTCCAAGAGGAAGGATGGAAACCAGCACTAAAAAAGACGAAACGAAAAATTATTAAAATTCTTACAGGAAAGAGTTCTTCTGAATTTGAAGAACAGGTGATCGAAAGTGCTAAATTAGCTGAACCGCGGCCCCTAGAAATTGCCAGCAGTGACAATCCTTTAGTCTCAATTATTATTCCTGCTTATAACCAATTTGCCTACACCTTTAACTGTTTGGAATCCTTAAGTGTTAACTTAAGTTCTGATTTAGCTTATGAAATAATCATTGTTAATGATGCTTCCAGCGATGAAACTTTAGAACAATTAGCTACTTTAATTAAAGGAATTAAAGTATTAACTAATGCAGAGAACTCTGGTTTTATTCGTTCCTGTAATTATGGAGCTAGTCAAGCAAAAGGTCAATACCTATATTTTCTCAATAACGACACTCGTATTCTGGAAAATTGTCTAGAAAGTTTATTAAAATTAATTGTCAATAATCCCCAAGTTGGTGCGGTGGGTTCTAAGTTAATTTATGCTAATAGTAAACAACAAGAAGCGGGGGGAATTATCTGGAATTCTGCCGATGGTTGGAATTATGGACGCTTAGATAGTCCCGATGAACCAGAATATAATTATGTGCGTCCCGTGGACTATTGTTCGGGGGCCAGTTTATTAGTTCCCACGGATTTATTTAAGCAATTAGGTGGTTTTTCTCAAGACTTTATCCCCGCATATTACGAAGATACAGACTTATGTTTTGCCCTCCGAGAATTGGGTTATCAAGTCCTCTATCAACCCCAATCTAACGTCATTCACTACGAAGGAATCACCTCGGGAACAGACCTTTCCAGTGGGATCAAAAAATATCAAGTTATTAATCAAACTAAGTTTCGAGAAAAATGGTCAAAGGTATTAACTAAACACCTAGATAACGATGCTAATAATGTCCCCAAAGCTGCCCGACGTTTACAAGGAAAACCGACAATTTTAGTCATTGATTCCTACGTTCCACTATACGATCGAGAATCCGGCTGTGTGCGTTTATTAAATATTCTTAAGCTACTGCTTAATTTAGGCTATTCAGTGATTTTCTTTCCCGATAATGGCTATCCCGAACAACCCTATACTTCCGTCCTGCAACAGCTAGGAATTGAAGTTATTTATGGCACACCGCAAAGATATAATCTAGAAGAAAAATTAATCAAATATTTACCCCTGATAGATGGAGTTTGGTTGTGTCGGCCTGAATTGTGCGATAAGTATATGGATTTAATTCGCTTAAAAACAAAAGCACCAATTATTTATGATACAATTGACCTGCATTTTCTGCGTTTAAAACGACAAAAAGACTATCTCGATCCCAGTTATCAAAATACTAGCTGGAGTTGGGAAACCTATCAGAAATTAGAGTTAAACTATGCTAACCAAGCGGAAGCAACCGTGGTAGTAACGGAAGACGAAAAGCAGGTTTTATCCTCTTTGGGAGTGAAAAATGTTTGGGTAATCCCCAATATTCATGAAGAAATTTCTCTGTCAGAAAAAGTTGCCTTTGACCAGCGATCGGGTTTAGTATTTATTGGTAGCTACAATCACCCTCCTAATATTGATGCAGTCAAGTGGTTATGTTTAGAAATTATGCCCTTAGTTTGGGCATCCCGTCCCGATATTACCGTTAATTTATTGGGAAGTAACCTCAAGGATGAAGTGAAAGAATTAGCCAATGATCAAGTGATTGTTACCGGTTATGTTCCCGAAGTAGAACCCTATTTCCAAAAGAGTCGCATTTTTGTCGCTCCCCTGCGATTTGGTGCGGGAATGAAGGGTAAAATAGGTCAAAGTCTTTCCCTCGGATTACCGACTATTACCACAAAAATTGGTGCCGAAGGTATGGGATTAATTGACCACCAAGATGTTCTAATTGCCGATACTGCTGAGGAATTTGCCCAAGCAGTGATCGAACTCTATGATAATAGGGAATGGTGGCAAAAACTCGCTGATAATTCCCTAGAAACTATTAAGAGATACCAACCCGCTACCGTGCAAACTAATCTACAAGCTTTGTTATCGAATCTAGGAATTGTTGCTAAGGATAGTTAACAAGAAAAAAGCTCATTTCTCCCACAGGTCTATTCTATGTCACCAAAATCAACTCTAGAATCAGCAATTTTGCAGAGTTAAAAACCTATTGAGAAAGTCGGAGTTCTCTAGAAGTAGTTCCCGACTATAACCCCCTCACTTCTCTCGAAAAATTTGGCAAGAAAAACTCAAAAACTTGGCAATTAATACCCGTTTATTTCTGATTAACGACTCCTTTCTCCTTGAAAAAATATGCCAACTTATCCTGATATCTCCAGTCAAGCTTTTAAACATCCCCTAGATCAGCAAGCTGAACAGGCCTTAAGATCAGTTCCGGGGTTTGATTTATTAGCGAAAAGTTTTTCCGAATATCTCTACGAACGTCCCCAGCAAATTTTATTAATGGGCAATGATCTAAAAGTCGGCCCGCGTCAATACGCCACTTTATACGGCATCTATCGCCAATGTCTGCGGGATTTAGATATGTCCCCAGAACCGAATCTTTATGTCAGTCAAAACCCTTTAGCCAATGCCTATTCTTTGGGTTCAGAACATCCGTATATTGTCTTTAATACTGCCCTTTTAGACCTCTTAGATGAAGAAGAAATTCGAGTAATTCTTGCCCACGAATTAGGTCATTTAAAATGCGATCATAGTATTTTAATTCAACTTTCTTTTTGGGTGATGGGGGCGGCTAATTTCCTTGGAGACATCACCTTAGGACTAGGAAAAGCCATTACTACTGGTCTAGTTTATGCCTTTTATGAATGGCGCAGAAAAGCCGAATTATCCGCAGACAGAGCCGCTTTATTAGTTACCGATGATTTAAATTTAGTCCTGAGAACTTTAATGAAATGTGCGGGAGGAAGCCAAAAATATCTGCATGAATGCAACTTAGAAGAATTTATTCGTCAAGGGGAAGCCTACCGACAATTAGACCAAGATAACTTAAACCAGATTTATAAATTTCTCATTTATAATGGCGGTAATGGTTCCTTTTTAACCCATCCTTTTTCCGTGGAAAGAGTCCAGTATCTACAGCAATGGTTTAACTCGGAATCCTATCGTCAAATTCGCCGGGGAAACTATGCCAAAACAGGGGTAAAAAGCTCAATTAATGTTGATGCTAATGATAGGGAAAGCGAAAGATTACAGCGACAAATAGCAGAACTACAGGCAGAAATTGAACGGGCAAAAAGACAAAGAAACCCTGAATAATCTATACGAAGGCAGGAGACAGGAGACAGGATTCAGGAGACAGGATTCAGGAGATTGCCTTTATTTATTCTCCCTTCTCCCCACACCCCACACCCGTTCGGACTTCGGCGTGAGCTCAGTCGAACGCTGAGCTCACGGCCGAAGCCCACACCCCACACCCCACACCCTACACCCTACACCCCACACCCCAAACCCCACACCCCACACCCCACACCCTTTACTGATCACTGAAAATTCTCTTGTCTGTGTTTTGCCGATTTGGTGGGTACAATAGAGATAGGGGAAACCAAGAATAGCAATTCTCCCTAGGATTATCTATACAAACTTACCCCCACTCTCTCTTTTTTGTTCTACTGCCCATGCTCCAAGATACCCAATCCATTCGTTACTATCAAAGACTGACCGATGACATGGTGGATCTTTGGCACCGTGGCTCACGTTTTGATGAGATCCGGCTATATGTAGAAGGCTATTTAGCCTGTTTACGCCATTCTAATTCCATAGAACCCTATCTAATTCATCGTCTCGAAGAAGAAATATTTCGTTTTCTGCGAGATCCTTCTAATTTTGAATATCTCTCCCCCCAAACCCAAACCCAAACTGAAGCAGATTATGGCTATTATTAACCATTAGTCTTGCCTCATCTCCACAAGCAATTTAAATGCGCGGACAGCTGGTCAGGACAATTGGGTATTTTTACAGGAGAGCTACTGAGGTTGACAGGAACGAGATTCGGTCATCTGTAGAACAATAGTATCGATCGCTTTCACCAGAGCCTGTCCGGAAACCCGTTGATTATTAACGATAATGCTAAATAGCATCGGTTCTTGGTTGGGGTTTTCTAGATAACCCGATAGGGCCCGCACACCGGTAAGAGTGCCAGTTTTAGCGTAAACTGTGCCGGTGGCTGCCGTCTGACGCATTCGGTTTCTCAGGGTGCCACTAATTCCCGCTACCGGTAAGGAAGCATAGAAAGTATCGCGATTAGGAGAATAATACATCACCCGCAAAATTTCCACGATCGAGCGGGGAGTAGCGGTATTACGGCGGGATAATCCCGAACCATCGGCGAGACGAAAACCACTGGGATTGATGCCCAATTGTGCCAAGATGGCAGTAACACTTTTAGCACCGCCGATAAAGCGAAAAAGAGTGTCAGCGTAGAAATTATTACTTCTCTGATTAGTGATATTCACCCAATCGCGCAGGGATTTTTTGCGAATTGTCGTTTCCGGGTTCATCGCTTGTAAAGCGGCAGCCGTGGTAAATAACTTTGTATTAGAAGCAGGGATAAAATAGCGATCGGCGTTATGACTATAAATAACCGTTTGGCGATCAATAGATTCGATTAATATACCCCACTGATTGGGAGCTTGACCGATAATTTTATCGATATTTGCCCCAATCAATTGAGTACAGGTATTATTATTGGTGTTATTGTTTTCCGGCGGGGGAACGTATAATTCGATGGATTCGTTCGACGAGGAAGGAGCGGGATAAACGGAGAGATTAACTTGAGCGATGCCAGGGTAGGCCAAGGCGATAGTGGCTACACTGGCCACTGTCAGGGAATTAAGGCAAGTGAGGAGTTGTTTCATGCTGTGTTTGTGTAAGAGTCTGGTTTCCATAAGCGTTCGCCCTATTGTACCAGTTGCCGCTCAAGTGTCAACGTTACCTGTCTAACAGATTTTAGCCGCTAATTTTCGGCAATGCCAGAGAAGAAAGCTGGCAATAGCCCGGAACTGCACTGATACCGCTTCTCAAGACTGGTGGGAATTTTTCTGGGTTCCAAAACTGGGCTATTTTGATACTGTTGACATCGCTGCTGACAATTGGGGAATAATAAAAGCAAAGTCTAGGAGAGATGATTCCAAAACAATGACGAATACCAGCCGTCAAACGGTGCTAGAGACGTTAAACTTACAAAAAACTTATCGGACGGGATTCTGGTTAAATAAGAAAATCGAATCCTTGAAAAACTGTACTTTAATTGTCCATGAGGGGGAAACCTTTGGATTATTAGGCCCGAACGGTGCGGGCAAAACCACGCTCTTAAAAACCCTTTTAGGGATTGTCCGACCCACTTCTGGACGGGCCTTGATTCTCGGTCAACCAATTGGCGATCGCTCGGTCAGGCAACGCATCGGCTATCTTCCCGAAAATGCCTACTACTACGACTATCTCACCGGCTGGGAATTCCTACAATTAATCGCCAGCATTTTTAAAATTCCCTCTTCTGTGCAGAAAAAACGCATTCCTGAATTATTGGATTTAGTGGGATTAGACCGCAAAACTGCCCAGAAAAAGCAATTGCGTCAATATTCTAAGGGGATGATGCAACGGATCGGTATAGCTCAAGCATTAATCAATGATCCAGAATTAGTCTTTCTCGATGAACCGATGTCGGGACTGGATCCTATCGGTCGCTATCAGGTGCGAGAAATTATTCACTCCCTCAAACAAAGGGGGAAAACCATCTTTTTTAACTCTCATATTCTCTCCGATGTGGAACAAATTTGCGATCGCATTGCCCTGTTAGCTCGGGGAGAATTACTTTGTGTCGGTTCCCTCGACCAAATTCTCGGTCGTGCTGATGTCTATCAGGTGATTGTTCAAGGTGGTAGGGAGGAGCAACTACAGCAATGGCTCCTCGGTTTGCATTGGCGCGATAATTGTTGGCACGGACAATTACAGGGAGAACCCGATGCTTTTCTGGCTGCCCTGTCTAGTATGGATGTTCGCTTGATCAGTCTTAATTTAGCTCGTGCTTCCCTAGAAGAATTTTTTATCGACCAATTACGTCAGCGCGGTATTACCTCTAGTCAATAGGCACTCTCAGAGCAAATCCGTTTTTAATAGTAGCCAAGAAACATCCTCTCAGATTTGGTCAGGATTAATGCCCAATTCCCGCAGTTTATTGGCTAATCTTTCCGCTCGTTGTTTTTCCTCGTTATAGCTGGTGAAAGCTTGTCCATCGGGATAAAAAAGCAACATTTCTGGTTCCCCCAACTGAAAACGAATACCTAAACGGGGACTAACCCAATTATCGAGAGTTTCCAGAATTTCTAGCTGATTTTCCCCTCTTATCCAACCACTGGCATCATTTTTATGGGGATCATAAAGATAATACTCCTCGACCCCATAACGGTCATAAAATAGCTGTTTTTTGGCCATTTCCGTGAGGGTGTTACCCGGAGAGAGGATTTCAAAAACCACCTGGGGACTAATGTTATTTTCTAGCCATTGTCGATAGGAACCTCTTTCCCCTTTTGGTCTCCCAAAAACCACCATGATATCCGGCGCTTGACGCAGTTTATTATCATTTTCCACGGGATACCAAAGTAAATCCCCCGCAACAAAGACATCAGACTGCTCGCGAAATAGCCAGTCTAAATTAGTTTTAATTGTTGTGATCCAACGAAATTGCAAGGTATTATCGGCCATAGGTTGACTATCGCTATCGGGGTAGATAATTTCAGTGACGTTAGTTTTATCTAGTTGTGAAACCATAAGACTAAGTTAAAAGGGAAAAATATAATTCTATAATAGCGGGCATTTGTATTATATAGCAATTTGTCGGCTGGTTTAACAAGGCGTAACCCACCGCCAGGATCCTAGACAGTGCCAAATTGCTGTGTTAGAGTGATAAATACTAGGAATAATCGGTCTATCTTCCTATACTAGCCCCTATGCAAGCATCGGTAGTTACTCTTCAAGAAATTATTCAAGGCAACACACAATATATAATTCCACTATTTCAGCGCACTTATAGTTGGAAAAAGAAAGATTGGGAAGATTTATGGGATGACATAAGCTATTTGTACGGTCAAGAAAACCCTCGTCCCCATTTTATGGGTTCGATAGTTAAAACTCAAGTTTCGCCTAACTCCGGCGTGGTCAATAAATATCTGCTAATTGATGGACAGCAACGTTTAACGACTATTTTTCTGCTCTTTGCTGCTTTGCGAGACGTAGCGAAAGACCAACAAGAACAGGATTTAAGCGCAGAAATTGACAAAACATTTCTTGTTAATCCCTTTAAAAAAGGTTCTGATTACTTTAAAATTCAACCTACTCAGTTAGACCTAGAATATTTTCAGTCTGTAATCCGTGGCAAAATCATCGACAAAGAAAATACCATATCCCAGTGTTATTTCTTTTTTAAAAGAAAGATCAATGAACAATCATATTCGTTAGCTAAACTAACAGAAGTTATCTGTAATCACTTATCTTTGGTCAATATAACTCTTGGTAATGACGACGATCCCTACCTAGTATTTGAAAGTTTGAATGCCACGGGGCAGCCTTTAACTGAGGCCGATTTAATTCGTAATCATTTATTTATGAAGGTTCGTCAAGAGGAGCAACAGACACTATATGATAGATACTGGCTGCCGATGCAGGAAAAATTAGGAGATAATTTAACAGAATTTATCCGTCACTATTTATCAAAAAGTGGGGCAGAAATTAGAAATAACGAAATTTATTCTGCCTTTAAAAATAAACTAGCTGATAATAATCCCGCTCTCTATATAGAGGACTTATATACATTTTCCATGTATTATGCCAAACTAATCACTCCCAGGCTGGAAAATAATTCTAGTATTCGTAAATATCTCGATTCTTTTCAGCGTCTAGAGGTCTCTACTATCTATCCATTTCTTTTAAATTGTTATGATGACTGGGGAAATAGCAAATTATCTGAAAAGGACTTTATAGAGGTTTTAAAAACCCTTGAAAACTTTCTTGTCCGTCGTTTTGTTTGTGGTATTCAGACTCGCGGACTTAATAAAACTTTTGCTTTACTATATTCCCAAGTTCAAAAAGATGCTGCTTTAAACTCTGAACCTTTTATTAAAAGATTAAAAATCTCTCTTCAAAAGAAAGACTACCCAAAAGATAATGATTTTAAAGAAAAGTTAATAACCATCAAACTATACGGAGGAAATCGCAGCGAAAAAGCGAAAATTATTCTCGGTGCGATCGAAGAATCTTTTGGTCATCGAGAAACTGTAGATTTAAGTGATTCTCGCCTGACTATTGAACATATTATGCCGCAAAAACTAAATGATAAGTGGAGAGATTATTTGGGAACAGATGCAGATATTACCCATCAACTTCTTGTGCATACTTTAGGTAATTTAACCCTGACGGCTTATAATGGAGAACTGGCGGATAAAGATTTTTCTCACAAGAAAGAAGAACTCCATAAAAGCCATCTTGAAATTAATAAATACTTTGATAGTATTAACTCATGGCAAAAAGAAGATATCGAACAACGTGCCGAATATTTAGCCGAGCGTGTTATAAAAATTTGGAGTTATTTTGGCGATGATTCGCTGCCAGTCAATGAAACTGCATCTGTCAAGGATACAAAACCCAAAAAACTAATTATTCGTGGTAAACAACAAACAGTTAAAACTTGGAAAGATGTACTAATTTGTACTCTGAATACTCTCTACGATCTAGATCCTGAAAAGTTTCAAGAGATTGTGCTAGAGTTTCCTCGCTTTTTATCGAAAGATGACACAAAATTTCGCCGACCTCAAAAACTTGAAAATAATATTTTTATAGTAGAAACTAATTTTTCCGCCAAAGATATCTACTATTTTTGTGTAAAAGTAGTAGAAACTATGGGATTATCCTCAGAGGATTGGTCAGTCGAGAGAGAACCTAAATAATCACTCCAACATCTCTTGACAAATAGGATAACTTGTGCATTACTATATCTCGCTCCATCCTGATATTTTTCTGAAGCTAGAAGGGTATATTAAGAGAGATTCCGATCACCGCTTATTGAGATAAATCTATTATGCTTATTTACTTTATTCATGGAGTGGCCACAAGAGATGCTAGTTATGCCAATAAATTAATTAAACTAATTGAAGAAGAATGTAAACGCAAAAATCGGGCGATTCCCTACTGTTATGCAGGATTTTGGGGAAATGTTCTCAAAGGAACCGAAAAATTATGGCGAGATATCGACCAAGAATTACAGACACAAAAACAGAAAAATAGTAATTTTAACCCCGAGCAATCCTTTCGCTATCAAAATTTTAGAAAAGAGTATTTATCTTATTTTATCGGTGACGCATTTACCTATTTAGGCAGCGATCGAGGAAACCAAATTCGCCGCATTATTGCCGATCAATTAATCGATCTTGTTCAAGCTTATCCCCAGGAAACCGAATTACATATAGTCGCCCATTCTTTGGGTACTGTAATCCTTTGGGATCTGTTATTTTCTGAGCGTTTTGATCCTAAGGATCCCGCTCATGAAATTCGTAATCTTATCGGTAAAGAACGGGGCAAACTTTCCCTATCTAGTGTGACAACAATGGGTTCACCGATCCCATTTTTAAATCTAACTCTAGGCATTGATACCAATCAAATTGAAAAATTTATTAGCCAGCATCAAGGCCAGCGTTTGCTCTGGAATAATCTGATTAATTCCTCCGATATTATCGCTTATCCAATTCGTCCTCTTTTTGATTCTATAACCGATGTATCCAAGATTTTAATGAGCGATTATTATCTAGAAGCGACTGGCAATATTTTTGATTCCGTAGAAATTGCTGCCGTTGTCTTAAATTCCCTTAATGCTCATACCTATTACCTAGCATCAGATAAAGTGGCTAAAAATATCGTAGAGACAATTTATTTTGGCCAGCAGGATTATAATCATGGTAATAGTTACAGTGATAACACTTGTGTTGATCTTGCCATAGAAAGAATAGCCAAAATATCTGGGGTGACTAAAGATGTGGTAAAAATGAAACCTTTAAAAGAAAAAATATTACTAGAAGGTAAATTCAAAGATGCCAGTGGTTATATTTATTTAAGCTCAGATTTATATCGTGTGCATCATGTTTATATACAGGACAATCATCAAAATATTGTATATGCTGTATATGTGGGCTGGATTCATGTAGAGGGATTAAAAAATTCTGTCACCGAAATCATCAGACAGCTATGTTATGTCAACGATGAAGCAAAGAATAGCTAATAGCTGCGCTATACTGCCATTATTGAGATTAAACCAGCATTTATGAATCAATCCCCCCGTATTCTAGCACTGGATTTTGATGGTGTTCTTTGTGATGGCATGATCGAGTATTTTCAGATTAGCAAACGCACCTATGAAACCCTTTGGCCAGAAATAATTCCCGAGGATTTTTTCCCGAGGTTTTCGCAACTTCGTCCCGTTATCGAAACCGGTTGGGAAATGCCTTTACTGTTGCGATCGCTCGTTCTCGGTATTCCCGACGAGGAAGCTTTAAATAATTGGCCGTTAATTCGGCAAAATCTGCTAGAAAGGGATAAAATAGCGAAAAAAGTTCTCTCAAATGCTCTCGATGGTCTTAGGGATCAATGGATTGAGTCGGATCTAGAGTCTTGGTTAGCCTTACATCAATTTTATCAACCTGCGATTGATCGCCTGGCCTCTCTTTTAGACTCGGATTTTTTGGTTTATATCATCACTACCAAAGAAAGCCGTTTTGTCAAGCAATTGTTACAAAAAGTAGCAATTAATTTTCCGGCAGCGAGATTAATTGGCAAGGAAATTAAACAGCCGAAATACCTGACTATTCAGCAAATACTGGCTGATTTACCCGAATCTCCCGCTAATTTGTGGTTTGTCGAGGATCGTCTCGATGCGTTGGAATTAGTGGAGCAACAAGCAGATTTAAACGACGTGGGCTTATATTTAGCCGATTGGGGCTATAATACGGCTCAAATGCGCCAAAAAGTTGCTCAAGATACCCGTATTAAACTGTTATCCCTATCTCAATTTGCGGCAGACTTCACCCACTGGTAAAGTCAGTGACGAAAAATATTACACAGATAACCGGTAAGTAGATAGGTATTAAAAACTTTCAGATCCCCCCGCCTATCGGCACCCCCCTTATCAAGGGGGGATTAAAGGCAAAATCCATTTTTAATTTAATTATAACCAGCTACTTAACTGATGCTGCTATACTAAAAAGCGTAGTCGTTATGAGTTGCATTTACGGTTATGACTGTCGAGAATTTAGTCATTATTGGTTCGGGACCGGCGGGATATACGGCGGCGATTTATGCGGCGCGTGCGAACTTAAAACCCTTGATGTTTGAGGGTTTCCAAGCGGGAGGCATTCCGGGGGGACAATTGATGACCACCACAGAAGTAGAAAATTTCCCCGGTTTTCCCGAAGGAATCACCGGTCCGAAGCTGATGGAAAGAATGAAGGAACAGGCCGAAAGATGGGGGACCCAATGCTATACCGAAGATGTTATCTCGGTGGATTTAAGTCAGCGTCCTTTTACCATTCTTTCCACGGACCGGGAAGTTAAGGCCAATAGTATTATTATCGCCACGGGAGCCACTGCCAAACGCTTAGGATTACCCAGCGAGGCCCAATTCTGGAGTAACGGCATTTCCGCTTGTGCTATCTGTGACGGTGCTACACCGATATTTAGAGAGGAAAACCTCGCTGTCATCGGTGGCGGTGACTCCGCAGCCGAAGAAGCCGTATATTTGACTAAATACGGCTCTCACGTCCATTTATTGATACGCGGGGAAGCGATGCGTGCCTCGAAAGCAATGCAGGACCGGGTGTTAAATAATCCGAAAGTTACCGTTCATTTTCACACCCAAGCGGTGGATGTGTTCGGTACAGGCAGTAAAATGGCAGGATTACGCATTAAAAACTCGCAAACGGGAGAAATTAGCGAATTAGCCGTTAGAGGTTTATTTTATGCCGTCGGTCACACTCCCAATACTTCCCTATTCCAAGGACAACTAGAATTAGACGAGGTGGGTTATGTGAAAGTCAAACCGGGGACCGTTGCTACCAGCGTCGAGGGGGTTTTTGCCGCAGGAGACGTACAGGACCACGAATACCGTCAGGCCATCACCGCCGCAGGTACGGGGTGTATGGCGGCGTTATTGGCAGAAAGATGGTTATCGGAGCATAATTTAATCCAAGAATACCGTCAATCAGCCACTTCTGAACATTACGAGACGAAAACCGTTAGCGAAACCCCGGCCGATACGGAGGAAACTTTTGATATTAACAAAACCCGTCACGTTGGGGGTTATGCTTTGCGGAAATTATTCCACGACGGCGATCGCTTGTTAATGGTAAAATATGTTTCTCCCACCTGTGGCCCCTGTAAAACCCTGAAACCGATTTTAGATAAAGTGGTCGATGAGTACGATGGCAAAATTTATTTTGTGGAAATTGACATCGAAGCTGACCCGGAAATTGCCAAAATGGGTCAAGTAACTGGAACTCCCACGGTACAATTCTTTAAGGACCGGGAATTAGTCAAGGAAATGCGCGGAGTCAAACAAAAAAGCGATTTTCGTCAAGTAATTGAAAGTTATCAATAATCAGTTATCAGTTATCAGTTATCAGTTATCAGATGTGAGTTTTGAGTTTACTGTTTACTGAAAAAGCTCCCCACACCCCACACCCCACACCCGTTCGGCTGAGCTCACGGCCGAAGCCCACACCCCACACCCCACACCCTATGCTAGAGGCTTTACAATTTGATTTTATGCGCCATGCGATTGCCGCAGGAATATTAGTTAGTATTGCCTGTGGGATTGTGGGTACTTTGGTAGTAGTTAATCGCGTGGTTTTTATCAGTGGGGGAATCGCTCATGCTGCCTATGGAGGGATAGGAATCGGTTATTTTTTTGGGATTAATCCCCTGGTGGGGGCGATATTTTTTACCTTTTTTTCGGCTTTAGGCATGGGGTTTTTACAGCGTCGCATCCGCGAGAGAGCCGATACTTTAATCGGGGTGATGTGGGCGATTGGTATGGCGATTGGGGTAATTTTTATTGATTTAACCCCCGGTTATAAAGCTGATTTGATGAGTTATCTTTTTGGGAGTATTTTAACTGTACCGAGGGATGATTTATGGATAATGGCGGCCATAGATATATTAATTATAGCCTTAGTTAGTATCTTTTATAAGGAGTTGTTAGCCATATCTTTTGATGAAACCTTTGCGATTATTCGTAATATTCCCGTGGAGATAATTTATTTAGGTTTAATGGGAATAACCGCTTTAACTATTGTGGCAGTAATGCAGGTGGTGGGATTAATTATGGTAATTGCTTTGTTAACTATTCCTGCGGCTATCAGTGGACAATTTGTTAAAAATATGAAGGGAATGATGGTCCTAGCGATTATCTTAGGAATTGTCTTTACTTTGATTGGTTTATGGTTATCCTATAGTTTAAATCTCACCTCGGGGGCGACAATTATTTTAGTGGCAGGATTGGGTTATTTAATCAGTCTTGCTTGGAAACCTTTCATCCTCACTATCACCAGAAAAATAGCTAATCTTTAAAGCTCTCCCCTAGTTGTGGTGATATAGCATTTATCTTAATAGTGAGGTATAAGGTTTTTATTTTCGGGAGACAGGAGCCAGTCGTTAATACCAAGTTAGGTTATACTTCATCTTTATGATAAACGCCGTAATTTAAAGAAAGAATACCAAATCCGTGTTAATCGCAATGATGATGAAATCCCGAAAGATATACTGTGACTAGATTTATCAATAATTTTGGTTGGCGGATTTGGTAAAATCAAGTAATTAATCGAGTTCATCAAACAAAAGTTCCTCTAGAATCGGTCCCATACCGTCATCATCGGGGGAAACTAATTCAACCTTCCCTTCCCCATCACCGACAGCTAAGAATAACAAAGGAGCAAGGGGACTGTAAATCGAGTATTTTTGGTCTTCGGAAAAGAAACTGGCGAGAAATTGCAATTCTTCCGGCTCTGATGACGAGGAAGGGCTATCGCTATCGATTTCTAAACTGAGAACATTATCTTCTTCTAGGGGAGGCAATTCACCACTAACGGTTAAAGTGTGAGCAGTGGGTTTGAGCAATAGGTCTAATTCTGCTAAAACTGCCTTAGCATCGGCAAAAACCCGCTCGATTTCCTCGCTATCTTCGATTAAGAAGGCATCAGATTCTTCTTCCTCCGATTCCTCGTCCCAAGCTAGAATCATCACCGGGGTATCCACGGGGACAAGAAGCATATAGGTAAGGTCATCGGTTTCATAGGCATTCTCAATATAACAGTCTAGTGATCGACCTTGCTCATCCCAGAGGGTTATGACATCCGCTTCTTCGAGTTCGTTTTCTTGAAAATTAAATTGAGGGGACATAGGCTCTCAAACGCTAATGATTGAATCAGAATATCATGAGATGCTCCTCAATCAAGCCAAGAATTCCGGTGCAAATGTTGAAAACCCTGTACATCAGTTAAATTGTATTGTAGGGGCGTGATGGTGATAAAATTCTCGCCAATAGCGCGCACATCCGTAGGCACTTGCGGGGGTAAATGGCTGTAGTCCGGTTGTTCGATATCTTCCACCACTTCCCCAATTAACCAGTAATAACTTTTACCCCTGGGGTCCAGTCTTTTCTCGAAAGTTTCCTCGTAGCGTCGCAATCCCTGCCTAGTGATTTTCACTCCCTTGATTTCGGCACTACTAACCGGAGGGACGTTGACATTGAGTAAAGTGGGAACAGGAAAAGGGTTAAGGGTAACTTTCCTGACTAAGGTGAGGGCAAAATCCGCAGCCGGTTGGAAATCACAAGCTTTAAAACTGGCCAGACTAACGGCAATACTGGGAATACCTTCGATTAATCCCTCCATGGCCGCGGAAACCGTGCCAGAATAGAGGATATCAGTGCCGAGATTAGACCCGTGGTTAATGCCGGCTAAAACTAAATCGGGACGCTCTTTGAGGACGGCACTAAGGGCAAATTTTACCGAATCGGCGGGAGTTCCCGAGCAGGACCAGGCAATCACATCGGGGTGAAAAATTCCTTCCACCTGTTCGGCCCGGATGGGATGGTGTAAGGTTAAGCCATGACCGGTGGCAGAGCGCTCGCCGTCGGGACAAACTACGGTGACTTGATGACCGGCGGCAGCGAGAGTGTTGGCAAGGGTGCGGACTCCTAGCGCGGAAATACCGTCATCGTTACTGATAAGTAATTTTAAAGAGCGATCGCTAGTCATGGGAAATTTCTGCTCTACTGCGCCGGCTAGTGGTATAATGTAATAGTATTTTATCGTGGGTACGTAGCTCAGAGGATAGAGCACCAGGTTCCGGTCCTGGGTGTCGGGGGTTCGACTCCCTCCGTACTCGTTCAGTAATGTAGGGTTGATTCATGAATCAACCCTACCCTTTGGGGGTAGTAGTGCTTTTCTTGATACTCAAGGGATTGAGTATTACTTGCGATTTTATTGCTCAATCCAAGTTTTTGGGGGGTAGAACCCCCCAAACCCCCTAGAGTTGATTTATTGTAGGGTTGATTTATTGTAGGGTTGATTTATTGTAGGGTTGATTTATTGTAGGGTTGATTTATTGTAGGGTTGATTTATTGTAGGGTTGATTTATTGTAGGGTTGAT